>JANOQU010000376.1:0-5580 GCA_031422355.1 Actinomycetes bacterium | reverse complement strand
ACGACGGCGACGCTCGACACGTTCAGCACTACGAGCACGATCGGAAAAAAGAACGCCATCAACCGGCCTGCCTTCAGCGACGTATCGGTCAGTTGCTCGTTGACGTCGTCGAACCGCTTGGACTCGTCCGGCTCGCGGACGAATGCCCGCACGACTCGCATGCCGGTGATCTGTTCACGAAGGACTCGGTTGATTCCATCGATGCGTTCCTGCATGACTCTGAACTGCGGGGTCATCCTTGCGATCACGAGCCCGATCGCGAGGATCAAGAGCGGGACGGCCACGACGAGAATCCACGACAGCCCGGTGTCCTCACGCAACGCCATGACGACGCCGCCAACGATGGTCATCGGTGCTGCGACAAGCAAGGTGCACGTCATCTGGACCATCATCTGGACTTGTTGGACGTCGTTGGTGATCCGGGTGATCAGCGAGGGGGCGCCGAACAAGCTGACCTCCTGTGCCGAGAAGTCGGTCACCCGGTGGAACAGGCTGCTGCGCACGTCACGGCCGAAGCCCATCGCAGCGCGAGACCCGTAGTACACAGCCGCGACCGCAAACGCGATTTGAACCAGGGTGATGCCCAGCATCAGCATTCCGGTCGACCAGATGTAATCGCTGTCACCTCTCGCGATCCCCTTATCGATGACGTTGGCGTTCAGGCTCGGCAGGTACAGCGACGCCATGGTCTGCACGAGTTGGAGGACGACGACCGCGACCAGGGTTGCGGAGTATTTGCGAAGATGTGACCGCAGCAGGCGCAGCAGCATCAGGACTCCCCTGCTCGCGTTGATTCGTTCGGGCGAGTGCGGATCCCGTCGAGTAGGAGCGCAACGATTTCGTCCGGTCGCATTGGGCCCTCGGGAACGAGCATCGGATGGCTGAAAGCGAGCGTCAGACTCCGGAGCATTCGGGCAGCGGTGCTGGCATCACGGTTGACGAGCGCCTCATCCGGATGGAACAACGAAGCGAGGCCGGAGACATCGGTCGGTCGCCGCCGATCCTCAGGCACCTTGTCGACGCCCACCGTGGATGCAAGCCGCCAGATGTCCGCGATCCGGGCCTGGACGATCTCCACTCCGAGCGAAAGACGGCGCTCCACGCTGAGGCTGCGATCGATTTGGGCGAAGGCTCGTTCCATTGGCTCAGGATCGAAGGCGGCCTCGACCACTGCCTCGATCAGCGTCTCCTTGTCCGGGAACACCCGAAAGATGGTGCCCTCGGCAATGCCCGCAGCACGTGCGATCATCCGAGTACTGACGGCGGACCCATGCTCGAGGACCAGCGGCAATGTCGCCGCGATGATCGCTGCACGGCGTTCGTCAGGTGGCATCGCCGTGGCCCGCTGCGTCCTCGCTGCGCTGTCGGTGATCATCACAGCGAGGCTAGCTGAGTGAGTGCTCACTCAGTGAGGTTCGGAGCGGTGAAATCCAACGATTCGGGCAAGATGTGACACATGTTGCACGAACACTGATCGATGACGCGTCAACCAATCGTCTACTCTTGCGATCCGTGACAGCGACCGAATTGCCGACCACCCAGTGGCTGACCGGCGATGAACAACTGGCCTGGCGGGCCTTCGTTCAGATGTACACGGCGCTCACGACTCGCCTCAATCGAGATCTCATCGATCAGTCGAACATTTCGGACTCCGACTATGCCGTTTTGGTTCATCTGTCCGAATCACCAGGCGGTCGCCGCCGAGCATTCGAACTCGGACGAGCGATCCACTGGGAGAAAAGTCGGCTGTCACATCACCTCACACGCATGGCTCGGCGCGGGCTGATCCAACGCGAGGACTGCCTGACCGACGCTCGCGGAGCGTTCATTTCCCTGACCGCGACCGGCTGGTCGACGATCCGACTGGCGGCTCCACGCCACGCCGACTCCGTCCGACGCTATTTCGTCGACGTGCTGAGCCCAGCCCAACGTGCAGCGATCGTCCAAGCTGGCGAGGCAGTGGTAGCCGCGGTCGAACTCGCCGAGGCACCAGCCGACACGCGGCCTCTGCGCTGACGCAGACGCAGACGCAGGAGTTTCAGGCAGGCGGCTCGAGGAGTACGAGCGGGATCTCACGCTCGGTTTTGGTCTGATAGCCCGCATAGTTCGAGTACGTGTCGGTGATCAGTGGCCACAGTCGAGCGCGTTCCTGGTCCGAAGCGATCCTGGCCGACATCGGCTGCTTGGCGGCACCCTTCCATCGGACCTGCACCTCTGGATTGTCACGAAGGTTCAAGAACCACGCCGGGTGTCGATCATCGCCACCTCGAGATGCGACGATCACCTTGGTGTCGCCCTCTTGAAGCGGAGACGTGAGCATCACCGACCTCGACTCGCCACTCTTGCGTCCGATCGTGGTCAACTCCAGAACCGGCATCTTCGCCGCCTCCCAACCAAGGCGACCAAAGCTGAGCGCCAGAACACCTCGGTGCACTGCGTTCATTGCTTTCATTGCGAAGTCGCTGGGCATCGACGAACCATACTGCAGGTCTGGTGCCGGTCCCACAGTGGCTCTCAGCAAGGTCCGCTGCCCGCACCTTCGAGCAGTCCCGTCCGTAGGAAGTGTTGTAGTTCCGCCGCTGCCGGCTGGAGGTCGAGGTGTCGATCACTCAGCCAGGCTTCGTCGTAGTAGCTGTGCCGGTATCGCTCGCCGGCGTCACAGATCAGACTCACGACGCTGCCGGTCTGGCCAGTGCGCAACATTTCGGCGATCAGCAAGAATGCTCCGTACACGTTGGTCCCGGTCGAGCCACCAACCAGGCGTCCAAGCACCGTGCTGGTCAGCCGCATCGCCGCCAACGATGCGGCGTCGCCGACGCACTGCATCCGGTCGATCACCTCCCGCACGAAGCTCGGCTCCACTCGTGGCCGACCAATGCCTTCGATTCGCGACGGGCGATCACCGGTGAGACTGGGGTCGCCCAGTCGGTAGTAATTCGCGAAGACACTGTCTTCGGGGTCGACGACACACAGTTGCGTTGCCAAGCGCCGGTAGCGCACGTACCTGCCGATGGTCGCCGACGTTCCGCCAGTACCGGCTCCGACGACGATCCACGTCGGAATTGGATGACGTTCGAGTTCCATTTGTTCGAAGATCGATTCGGCGATGTTGTTGTTGCCACGCCAATCGGTCGCGCGTTCGGCGTACGTGAACTGATCGATGTAGTGCCCCCCGCATTCGTCGGCGATCCGCTTGGATTCCGAGTAAATCATGTTGCCCTCGGCGACGAGGTGGCAGCGACCGCCCTGTTGCTCGATGAGGGACAACTTCTCCGGCGATGTCGTCGCTGGTACGACGGCAACGAACGGCAGCCCGAGCATCCGGGCAAAATAAGCCTCGCTGACCGCCGTCGAACCAGACGATGCTTCCACGACGGTGGTTCCCTCGACGATCCAGCCGTTGCAGAGCGCATAGAGGAACAGCGAACGAGCGAGGCGATGCTTCAACGAACCGGTCGGATGGGTGGATTCGTCCTTGAGGTACAGGTCGATCCCCCATTCCGCTGGCAGCGGGAACGAAACGAGGTGGGTATCGGCAGACCGCCGGGCGTCGGCTTCGATTCGCGCGATTGCTTCGTTGACCCAGGTCCGAGTGTCGGTTGGCTCACCGGTTGAAGTCACAGCCAGACCTTACGCCCCGCCATGCCCCACGACCTCTCGAGCCATGGTGCGACAGGCGATCAGACAATCAGACGATCAGCCACACTGATGCGAAGTGTGCACCAGCGGCGATGACGGTGCATGCATGCCAGACCTCGTGGTAGGAAAAGACCGTTGGCCGCAGTGTTGGCCACTTGCGATTCAGTCCGAACGCGCCAACGATGTAGAAGGCTCCGCTCAGCAGCATCAGCGAGGCCGCAAGTACACCGAACCGTTGCCATAGGGCCGGGATCGCCGCACCGGCCACGGCACTGAGGGCGGCATACATCACACCACCGGCCATGCGGGCATGGCGCCATCCAACGAACTTCACGACGGCACCGACGGCGCCGCCAACCCACATCACTGCGAGCAGTGGCAGTCCCCACTCGTCGGGAAGCGACAGCAGGCAGATCGGAGTAAAACTTCCCGCAATTGCAGCGAAGATCATCGCGTGATCGGCTCGACGCCACCGCTCGCGGGCGCGCAGTGTGTGCACCCAACGGTGATACGTGGCAGAGGCGACGAACATCGCGCTCAGTCCAACGGCGTAGACACCGACGCCAACCCTGGCTCTGACACCGTTGGCGACTACAAAGAGCGCCAGCAACATCGGTACCGCAATCGGCAGGGCCAGCGCATGTAAGCGACCCCGCCACGACGGACGCGCATGGGTGCCGAGCGGAAGATCCATCACGGTGGTTGGAGCAGTCTCCACGTCGCCAAGTCTGGCGGAAAGTTGCGCTACTTCGGCAGGAACTGGGCGGTCGAACCACCAAGTTCTACCGGCGCCATGCCGAGCTTGTGATGATCCCAGCTCCGGATCCGTTCCACATCGACTAGGACCACGACCCGCTTGTGCAACATCACCTCGACAAAGGGCTTCAATTCCTCGGTGTACGGGCCGGTGTAGCGCTCCCACACGTTCACGCCTACTTTCCAGATCATCTCTGGATCATCCACGATCACGCCCTGGCCCTCGATCGAGATCCCGCGCAACGAGTCGTAGGTGTAGCCGTCTTCGAGCATGCAGGTGATCCGGCTATCGCGACGCAAGTTCACTGCCTTCTGCGAACGCGACTTGGTCTCGAACCAGATCTGACCATCGATGACGCCGTACCACATCGCCACGAGATGGGGCGTGCCTGTCGGGCCCACTGTGGCCATGGTGGCCGTTCGGTGTTGGTCGATGTACGTCGCGATCTCGTCGTCGGTCATCGTGATCTGCGCCCGCTGATTGTTGGCCATCGTGGTTCCTCTCGTCGATCTCCGACCATAACCAGCAACGGCGTCGGTCGTTGTGTTCAGCAGAACGATCAGGGGCACTCGGTCGATCGAGCCGACTGATACGTTCGACCCGGTGACAACGGGCCAGGCAGTGATCCTCGTCCTCGCAGGGATCGGCGCCGGTCTCACCGGCAGCATCGCCGGTCTCGCTTCATTGATCAGCTATCCCACATTGCTGGCGATTGGACTGCCGCCGATCACTGCCAATGTGACGAACACGGTCGCATTGGTGTTCAGCAGCGCTGGGTCCGTCTTTGGATCCCGGCCCGAGCTCACTGGGCAACGGCGACGGGTGACGCGATTGGCGATCGCAGGAACGATTGGTGGCGCGATCGGTGGGATCCTCCTGCTGATCACGACGAACGACTCCTTCGAACGACTCGTTCCTTGGTTGATCGGCGTTGCCTCAGTCGCGATTTTGGCCCGTCGTCGAATCATCGATCACGCCGACCACCCCGGTCAGCACCGCTCCGGTGCCGGACTCCTGACGGCCGTCGCGGCCGTGGGTGTCTATGGCGGCTATTTCGGAGCCGGGGCAGGTGTGATGCTGCTCGCCCTCCTACTGTTCACGACCGGTGAGTCGCTGCCGAGTGCGAACGCTGTCAAGAGCGCAGTGCTCGGTTGCGCCAACGGAATCGCCGCGATTGCCTTTGC
>JANOQU010000375.1:0-3894 GCA_031422355.1 Actinomycetes bacterium | reverse complement strand
CACCACCTCGATCAGTGGCCGGACGGCGTCGCTCACTTGAGTGACTTCGACGGAGTTGGCCAAATAGAACCGGCGCTCGGTCTCAACGGCGAAGCGGAACATCGCCGCAACGTCTTGATACTCCTGCGCGAGTTGGAGCTCTCGCTCGGCCTCGTAGTTCTCGAGATCGTCAGAACTCAATGTGGGGTGCCTTCACCGAAGACGCGTACCGTCACCGTGGCCAAGCGGCCACAGGTCTCAGCGGTCGCGCTTTTCCTTGATCTTGGCCGACTTACCGCTGCGCTCGCGGAGGTAGTAGAGCTTGGCCCGACGGACGTCGCCACGACGAGTGACCTCGACTTTGGCGACGGTTGGTGTGTGGAATGGGAACGTGCGCTCCACCCCGACGCCGTAGCTCACCTTGCGAACGGTGTACGTCTCGGCGATCCCGCTGCCCTGGATGGCAATGATGTTGCCCTGAAAGATCTGGACGCGCTCTTTGTTGCCTTCGATGACCTTGACGTGCACCTTGACCTCGTCGCCGGGGCCAAACTGAGGGATGTCGGTGCGCAGGTGCTGGTTGTCAACAAGATCGGTGGACTTCATGACACGGTCTTTCGTACATCATCGAACGGCGGTCTGGATTGAACGCCACTACTGGAAGGCCTGGGCTGGCCGGCGATCAAGGATAGGCCGTCGAGGGGAACTCTTCCAACAGCCGCCGGTCATCATCTGAAAGTCCGCCGGCGCGCTCGATCAGGTCCGGTCGCTGACGAATCGTTCGATGCAGGGCCTGCGCTCTGCGCCATCGTTGGATCCGGGCGTGATCGCCGCCGCGCAGGATGGCTGGTACCGCCAGCCCGCGAAACTCCGCCGGCCGGGTGTACTGCGGTTCCTCCAACAGGCCGGCGCTGCCGAAGCTTTCGGTGATCGGGCTGACACTGTTGCCCATCGCCCCCGGTAACAAGCGAGCGACCGCCTCGATCACCAGACATGCAGCCACTTCACCACCAGAGAGCACAACGTCTCCGACCGATAGTTCCCCATCGACCAGGTGATCGTGGACACGCTGATCGATTCCCTCGTAGCGTCCGCAGAGCAAGCTGAAACCACCGAGGCCAGCGAGTTGGGTTGCCAACGACTGGTCGAATCGTCGACCTCCTGGCCCGAGCAGGAACAATGGGCGAAGTGGATCGACGGCCTCGACTGCCGCGAAGATCGGCTCCGGGCGCATGACCATTCCCGCTCCACCGCCGAACGGATTGTCGTCGACCGTGCGGTGGACGTCGCTGGTGTGATCGCGCAGATCATGACAGCGCAAATCGAGCAAGCCGTTCGTGCGGCAGCGGCCGAGCAGACTTTCGCTACAGAACGCGTCAACCAGACCCGGAAAGATACCGAAGACGTCGACGCGCATCAGTCACCCCTCAGGAGTCGAGGTCGAACAAGCCATCGGGCGGATCGATCGTTGTCACTCCGTCGACGCAGTGAAGCACGAAGATCACAGGCACGAGCGCGCCCGAGTCCAGTTCGAGGATGTCGTGGGCAGGATTTGCGAGAACACCGATGCATCGACCGCGCTGCGTTCCAGCGAGTTCGACGACAGTCGATCCAACCAATTCATGTACCCACAGCGCGTCCGGATCGTGAACCGGTTCCGCGTGCAGCGGCGCATTGGTGAGCGCCTCGATGGCTGTCCGATCCTCGAAGCCCTCGAAGTGAACCAGCCATCGCTGCGGAAGCCGCTTCGAACGAACAACCGTCCGCCACTCACCACGGGCCCACAGCCGCGAGCCGACCGCCAGGCGGTCTTCGCGGTCAGTGACGAGGTCGACGTAGGTGTCACCCTTCACCCCATGCGGGCGACGAATGACTCCAATTTCGAGCAGGCCGGTCGGCGGGGACATGTCGGGCACCGAGGCGGGAGACGTGTCGGCCAACGCAGATCAGTCGACGAAATCGACGTCGACTTCCACACCATCGCGAGTTGCGGCGGCACGGACGACTGCACGAATGCTCTGAGCGGTGCGACCTCTGCGGCCGATCACCCTGCCGAGATCTCCTGGACCAACCTTGACCTGCAGCTTGACCCTGCCCTTTGACGGCAGTCCTTCGACGCGCACTGCGCTGGCGTCGTCCACGATGGAGCTGACCACGTGGGTCAAGACGGCCGTGGCGGTCGGAGCCGACGAATCCGCCGCCCCTGAATCAGTGACCGGTGAATCGGCGGCCGGTGAATCAGATGCAGGTGCTTCGTCGTGAAAATCGCTCACTTGGCGTTGGCCCGAGCGGCGCCGAAGTCGCTCCACGCCCCCGAGATCTCAAGAAGCTTCTTGACCCGATCGGTTGGCTGGGCGCCGTCCATCAGCCACTTGACGGCCTTCGCGTTGTCAATGGTGATCACGCTCGGCTCTGCCCGCGGATTGTACTGACCGACGATTTCGATGAACCGACCATCACGCGGCGACCGAGAATCGGTCGCGACGATGCGATATTGCGGCTGCTTGGTCTTTCCGACGCGGGTGAGGCGCAGCTTTACTGACATGTGATTCAGACTCCTGATGTCTTACAGAACGCCGAAAGGCTAGCGGCCAGCCGACCCAGTACCACCGGTACACACCGGCAGTCCCGATCACCCATCGCAGGCCGGGTCAGTTCGTTGGAAAGTCTGGGAAACCCGGCGGAAGTCCTGGCATGCCCCCTGGTCCGGCTCCCATCATCTGCGACATCTTGCGCTTGCCCTTCTTGCCGCCCATCGCCATGCCGCCCATTTTCTTCATCATTTTCTGCATCTCGCCGAACTGCTTGACCAGGCGATTGATCTCACCGACGCTGGTTCCGCTGCCGGCCGCGATCCGGTTTCGACGGCTGCCATTGATGATCTCGGGCCTTCGTCGCTCAAGCGGCGTCATCGCCCGAATGATCGCTTCGACCGGCTTCAAGTCGTCGTCGCTGATCTTTGCGCCCTTCAACTCCTTTGGCATTCCAGGCATCATCCCCAAGAGGCCCGACAATGGGCCCATTTTTTTCAGCTGCTGCATCTGCTCCAAGAAGTCATCGAGGGTGAACTCCCCCGACATCATCCGCTCGGCGGCCTGCTCGGCAGAATCCTTCTCGAACGCCTGCTCGGCCTGCTCGATCAAGGTGAGCATGTCGCCCATGCCCAAGATTCGGCTGGCCATCCGGTCCGGATGGAACTGCTCGAATGCGTCCAACTTTTCACCGGTGGAGGCGAATGCAATCGGACGCCCGATCACCTCTTTGACGCTGAGTGCTGCGCCGCCTCGGGCGTCACCGTCCAACTTGGACAGGATCACGCCGTCGATCGCGAGCGTCTGGTGAAACGCCTCCGCAACTCCCACTGCGTCTTGACCGGTCATTGCGTCGATCACGAGGAATGTGTAGTCCGGTTGGATCGCCTCGTTGATCTGGCGGACCTGGTCCATCATCTCCACGTCGATCGCCAACCGACCGGCGGTGTCGACGATGAGGACGTCGCGACCGAGCCGTCGGGCTTCGGCCAATCCACGGGTGGCAACGGTGACCGGGTCACTTGCCTCACTGAAGACCGGAACATCGATCTGGCGACCAAGGGTTCGCAACTGCTCGACAGCGGCCGGCCGCTGAAGGTCCGCACCGACGAGCAACGGCTGGCGGCCCTGGCTCTTGAACCAGCGGGCCAGCTTGGCCGAGTTCGTCGTCTTACCAGAGCCCTGCAGACCAGCCATCAAGACCACGGTCGGGGGACGGCTGGCGTAGCTGATCTTCAGCGTTTGCCCGCCGAGAATATTCGTCAGTTCGTTGTTGACGATCTTGACGACTTGTTGACTCGGGTCCAACGCCTCGGACAGCTTCGCCCCGATCGCGGCCTCGCGAATCCGGCCGACAACGGTGCGGGCGACGGCCACGTTGACG
>JANOQU010000374.1:0-3080 GCA_031422355.1 Actinomycetes bacterium | reverse complement strand
GGCCCCCGCCGCGTCAGCGATCCGATGAACGACGCGTTCTGGGCCCGGGTCAACGAAGCCGGCATCACCGTCGTGATCCATGCTGGCGACAGTGGGTACTCGTCGAACGGTTACGCGGTCGACGGTTTCGCCTCGTCGTTCAACAGTGGGTACGGGCCGAACGTGCGGGCCTTCCACATCGAGCGAGCAGCGTACGACTTCCTGATCACCCTCGCGTTCGACAAGTTGTTCGAGCGCTTTCCCAACGTGCGGATCGCCTCGGTCGAGAACGGGTCCGAATTCCTGCCAGATCTCGTTCGCAAGTTGAAGAGCTACGACGGGCGGATGCCCGGCTACTTCAAGCAGGATCCGATGGAGCTGTTCCGCGAGCACGTCTGGATCAACCCGTTCTGGGAGGACGACCCGAACGAGATCGCCAGCATCGTCGGTGCAAACCGGGTCCTCTTCGGCAGCGACTGGCCGCATATCGAGGGTATGCCTCATCCGCTCGACTACGTCTCGGAGTTGGCCAGGTTCTCCGACGCAGAGCGGCAGCTGATCCTTCGTGACAACGCCCGCGACCTCACCCGGCTGGCTGCGTAGAGGCTGCCCTACATATCGGCAAGAGCGGTCTCCTTGGCCCACCGATAGTCGGGCTTTCCGGCGGGGGAGCGGACGATTGCGTCGACTGACGTCAGGCGCCGAGGCACCTTGTAGCCCGCGATATGGCTGCGGCAGTGCTCTTGCAGTTCGGCGAGCGCGATCGTGGTTCCCGTACGGAAGTGAACGACGGCGGCGACCCCTTCTCCGAAGCGTTCGTCGGGGACACCGACAACGACTGCGTCGAACACCGCGTGGTGACTCTTCAGTGCGTTCTCGACTTCCTCCGGGAAGACCTTTTCGCCGCCGGTGTTGATGCACACTGACCCACGGCCCAGCAGGGTGATGGTTCCATCGGCTTCGAGCCGGGCGAAGTCTCCCGGGATGACGTAGCGCTTGCCGTCGGGTGCCGTCACGAACGTTGCAGCGGTCTTCTCCGGGTCCTTGTAGTAGCCAATCGGGAGGTTGCCGCTGCGAGCCAGCCGACCGATCTGCCCCGATCCGGCGGGAATCGGGTTGAGATCGTCGTCGACGACGATTGCGTCCTTGATTGCGCTCACAGTTGGCCCACCTTGGACCGGCGCCCCTTTGCTGACCATGCTGATCCCGTTGGCGCCGCCCTCGCTAGAGCCAATCGCGTCGGTGATGACGATGTTGCTGAAGTGCTCGAGAAACGCGTCCTTCAGGCTCTGGCTGAACAACGCCGCAGTCGACGAGATCGCGAACATCGACGACAGGTCATACGCGTCGGCGTTGGAATTCAATTCGTCCATCAAAGGCCGCGCCATTGCGTCGCCGGTGATCATCAACAGGTTGACCTTTTCGTCGCCGATCAGCCGCCATACCTCGGCGGCATCGAACTTGTCCATCAACACGATCCGGTTCCCGGTGAAGCTGCCACCCATCACGCTCCATTGGGCGGCGCCGTGCATCAGCGGCATCGTTGGCAAGCTGGTGAGCGCGAACGCGTTGCCCTTGTCGATGAATTCGCTTGGCGACTGCATCACATGGCCGCTGCGGATGTCGATTCCACCACCGAGCGCCATCAATACGTCCTCATGCCGCCACACCACGCCCTTGGGCATCCCGGTCGTGCCGCCGGTGTAGAGGATGTACAGGTCGTCGTTGCTGCGCGGTTCGAAATCGCGATCTGGCGAATGAGAGGCGATCGCTGCTTCGTAGTCGGCGCCGATGACCAGCACGTGGCGCAGAAGTGGTGACACGCCTCGGACACCGTCGACCCGGTCGGCGAATTCGGCTGCAACGATCAACGCTGTCAGGTCCGCATTGTCGAAGATGTAGGCAAGTTCATCGGCAACGTAGCGGTAGTTGATGTTCACCCACACTGCGCGCAGCTTGAACACGGCCCACAACGTCTCGACCCACTCGGCACAGTTCAACGCGTAGATGCCGACGTGATCCCCTGGTCCGACACCCTGTGCAGCCAGATGGTGGGCGAGTTGATTCGCCCGTCCTTCCATTTCGCCATACGTGCGTCGAACATCGCCAGCGATGATGTAATCGCGATCTGGCCAGGCGTCCGCCGCCTGCTCGAAGAGATCAGCCAAATTCCATGTTGTAGCCCCCATGGCGACCAGTTGAGCACATTTCTGACGCCTCGTCAGATACGGAGGAATCGTGGCACGCTGTTGCGATGTCAGCGCATCCCGATTCGAACCAGCAGCTCCGCTTCGACGGCCAGGTGGCAGTCGTCACCGGGGCTGGCCGCAACCTCGGGCGCGAGTATGCGCTTCTACTCGCATCACGCGGGGCGCGCATCGTCGTCAACGACCTGGGTGTCGGGATCAGCGACACCGACGGCGTGGCGGACGCCCCGGCGGTCAACCCGGCACAGGCTGTCGTTACCGAGATCATCGCGGCGGGAGGAGAGGCCGTCGTCGACACCAGTTCGATCACCGACATCGACGGCCCCGTCGTTCAAACCGCACTTGACGCGTTCGGGCGGATCGACATCGTCATCAACAACGCTGGTGTCGTTCGCCAAGCCCCCGTCGCTGAGTACACCGACGAGCGCTGTCGGGCAATGACCGATACACACCTGCTCGGCACGATGAACGTCGTCCGGGCGGCGTGGCCGCATATGGCCGCCCAGGGCAGCGGCAGGATCGTCAACTTGTCGAGCGGCTCCGGTCTGATGGGCATCGCCAATATGACGATGTACGGCGCGGTGAAACTGGGCGTCGTCGGCTTGACCAGAGCGCTGGCGGTCGAGGGTCGCCCGCTCGGGATCGGCGTCAACGTGGTTGCGCCGCAGGCAAGCGTTCGCGGCAACGACTTCGGCCGGCTGCGCTGGACGCCCGCGTTGGCAGAGTGGCTGTCACCCGAGCAGATCAGCGGCGTCGTCGCCTACCTGTCCCACTCATCGTGCGCGACGACAGGTGAATTGTTCAACGTCGGCGGGGGCCTGGTGTCGCGGGTCGTACTGGCGGCAACAGAGGGAATCATCGAGCGCCCGATGACCCCGGAAGCCGTCGCCGCGA
>JANOQU010000373.1:0-6412 GCA_031422355.1 Actinomycetes bacterium | reverse complement strand
CCACCGGCTACGGGCGTATCCACACCGGCCGAAATTGACCGCTGACGAACGGGGACTAGCGGCGAAGGCCCAGTTTGGCGATGATGTCGCGATAGCGCTGAACGTCGCGGTTGCGGACGTAGTCCAACATGCTGCGGCGCTGACCAACAAGCATCAGCAGACCACGACGGCTGTGATGGTCCTTCTTGTGGAACTTGAGGTGCTCGGTGAGGTGATTGATGCGTGCGGTGAGCAGCGCAACCTGTACCTCGGGTGAGCCGGTGTCGGTGTCATGGAGCTTGTGCTCGGTAATGACATTTTGCTTGTCCATATTTCGTTGCCTTCCAAACAGGAGGTCGCCCCGGACCAACGGTCCAGCAGCATCACGCCAGCGCACCTGCGCGAACGCAGCAGCCCCAACGGACCTTGCAAGGCTAGGGGGGCCTCCCCGTCCAGGCAACCCGAAGCGCGACGACGCTGGCTTGCTTGGCTACCGTGGACGACCGTGACGACTCTGGCTGAGCTGCGAGCTCGAATTGACCAACTCGACCAGCAATTGGTGCATGTGTTGGCCGAGCGCCTCGCGGTCTGCGAGGAGGTCGCCAAAGTCAAAGAGGGCAGCGATACGCCGGTCATCCAACCAGCACGAGTACGCGACGTGATCACAAGCCGGCGGCAATGGGCGATCGACGATGGGGTGGATCCCGACTTTGCCGAACAGGTCTTCCGAGTCCTCTTGGCCGAGACTCACCGGATCGAAGTCGCCGGCACCCGACCCGATGAGAAGCCTGACAAGTCGGCGGCACCGGAGAGCACGCGCAGCGCGGTCGATACGGTGGCCACCCGGCTCGATCACGTCGTCATCGCCGTACATGACCTCGCAGCCGCGACCAGCAGCTTCACCGACCGGCTCGGATTCCACCGGGTCGCGCTGGCCGATGGCGAGACTGCCGGCATGCAGGCCATTGCTGCAGGCGGTGTCGTTATCGTTCTTGTCGGACCCGAAGCCGGACCAGCGGTCGCTGCCTATCTTGAACGACACGGCAGCGGGATCCAGCACTTGGCGATCGACGTCCTCAATGCCAGCTATACGAGGGCCGCACTGACCGCCGTCGATGCCCCGCTACTGAGCGACGTGATGATCGACGCCAATGGTCACGAACAATTTTTCACGACCCACGACCCGACCACCGGAATTCAGCTGGGATTCATCTCGCGGACGGGCCACCGGGTGGGCATTGGTGGCGCAAATGTGCTCGCATCGTTCGCAGATCGGCCGGGCGAGCCGTAACGGAAGCGTTACAAGGCCGTAAAGGTGTGGGGTTACGCTCGCAATCCATGCCAGTCACGCGAGTTGCCGTCGCCGCGCTGGCGATCGCGTTGGCGACCTCGTCCACGCCAGCGTGCTCGAGTGACGAACCGTCGTCGACAGCGGACTCGATGGTTGTGACGGCTGGGGTCCCATTTCCGTCTGATCGGTGCGAACTGAATCGGGCCGCCGGAACGATCGTGTATCTCTCGGGTTTTGATTTCGCCGCCTCGGCGAGCATCGTCGACGTCCTCGTCGCCGAGCAGAAGGGATACTTCGACGAACTGTGCCTCGACGTCGACGTTCGGTCCGGTTTCTCTGCTGCCAATTACCCGCTCATCGCTGATGGCAGCGCCCAATTCGCGAGCGCCGGGTCGTTCAACGAGCTGGTCAGATACCGCTCCGATCAACCGTCAGCGGATCTCGTTGCATTGGTCGTCGAAGGAAAGTCCGCGATCGACACCCTGATCGTCAAGCCCGGGGGCGCAGTGGTGCTCGCCGATCTGGAGGGATCCAAGATCGGGGTGAAGGGTGCAATCACACCGTCGATCGAGGCGATGTTCGCCAAGGCCGGCCTCATCGATGGCGTGGACTATCAGACGGTTCCGATCGACGGCTTCGATCCCACCGAACACATCGCTCTCACTACCGTCGACGGCTTTCTCGGTTATCAAAGCAACGAGCCCGGAGTGCTCGACCGGGCAGGTCTTGGTTACACCCAGTTCAATCCGTCCGACGACGACATCCCGGGCAGCTTCGGAGTCATCTACAGCACCAATACATTTGTGGCCGACCATCCAACGGCCGCCGAAGATTTCGTGCGCGCAGCGATGCAGGGACTCGCAGACGCAATCACTGATCCGTCCGCCGCGTCGATGATCGCTCTCGACTTCATCGACAACAACGCGAACCTCAGCGGACTCTCGCTCGACGGCGAGACGTTTCGGTGGCAGACGGAATCGAAGCTCGTCGCCGACGGTACGCCTGACGGCCAGCCGGTGGGGTTGCCCGATGGTGCTGAATTGAAGTCCGAGCTCCAGGCATACGCGAAGATCGGCCTGTTCGGCGGTACCGCACCTGACATCACCGATGCCTACAACGCTGACGTGCTGCTCGCCATCTATGGCGAGGATGACACGGTCGTCTGGCCTGCCGGTTGAGACTCGACGCCCGAGTTCAGAAGTAGATGATGCTCTCGGCCTTGGCTTCGGCTGCGTCGAGGTCATCCGTATAGGCACCGGTTGACAGGTACTTCCAGCCGTTGTCGCAGACGATGAACACGATGACGCCCTCGTCGATCTGCTCGGCGACCTTTGCTGCCCCGGCCATTGCTGCTCCGGCGGAGATACCGGCAAAGATGCCACACTCCGCAACGAGTCGGCGAGTCCACTCGAGACTCTCGCGCGGGCGAACGACGCGCTTGCGATCCAGCAGTTCGTACCCGTTCCATTGCTCGAACAGCGGCGGAATGTAGCCATCTTCGAGATTGCGCAGACCCTCGACTCGCTCGCCGAGCGGGGGCTCGATCGCGATCACCTTGATCTCGGGATTCTGCTCCTTGAGGTACTTGCCTGTTCCCATCAGCGTGCCGCTGGTGCCGAGGCCGGCGACGAAGTGGGTGATCTCGGGCAGGTCGCGCCAAATCTCGGGACCGGTTCCCTCGTAGTGGGCACGCGGGTTGCTGTCGTTGCCGTACTGATAGAGAAAGCAGTACTCGGGATGCTCTGCCGCAAGTTCCTGGGCCCGGCGGACCGCTCCGTTGCTGCCCTCTTCGCCAGGCGTCATGATCAGCTCAGCCCCGAACACTTCCAACATCTGACGGCGTTCGATACTGACGCTCTCGGGCATCAGAATCTTGATCGGGTACCCCTTCATCCGGGCGATTGCGGCGAGCGCGATCCCGGTGTTGCCCGATGACGGTTCCATGATGGTCTGACCGGGCTTGAGGCGGCCATCCTTCTCGGCCTCTTCGATCATCTTTTTGGCGATCCGGTCCTTGACCGAGCCAAAGGGGTTCTGACCTTCGAGCTTGCCGTAGATACGAACGTTCGGATTCGGCGACAGATTGCTGACATCGACCATCGGCGTATTGCCGATCAGGTCGAGCACGTTTTCGTATGGCACCACGGCGTCCTCCCGGATCACAGCGAATCCCGATGTTTCCAATCGGGATTCTACCCTTTCAGCCGGAATCGCGCTCGCGTCAGGTCGGGTCTTCGCGACCAGTCCGGAGCCGGTAGCCAGGGCTACCCGCTGCCATCCATTCTTCGACGAAGGAGAAGAACTCGTTGCCGAATGGATCGACATCGTTCATCGGCATGCTGCCTCGGCGGATGACCCAATCGTGCGGAGCCAATGATTCGGCGGCTGCGAGGTGGGTTCGAGCGCCGTCGATGTCGCCGCGATCGTGCAAGGCAACAGCGACGCGTCGATGCAACCTGGCGAGCTGCAGTTCTGCGGTTGGCCGTTCCATCAGCGAGGCGACGGCGGTGTCGTCGAGGTCGCGTTCGTCGTGCATCACCCAGTTGCGCAGCAGGCGATGGTGAACGGACGAATCCACGTGGGCGAAGGCCCGGAATCGATCATCGCCCATTGCGGTGTCGGCCGGTCGGACGATCTTTCCACCTTCGTCGATCCACACCGTCGCCGGAACGTTGACGATGCCGTACCGCTCTGCAACGGTGTAGTCACGGTCGACCAGAACGGTCAGTTTGGGCGCGAGAGCGGCCCACTCGCGAACGGCTTCGACATCGCTGTCGATCGCTACGGCCAGAATCGTCAGGCCGTGGTCACCGAGTTCTTGCTGCAGTGTCTGCCACACGGGCAGCTCGTAGCGACAGCCTCACCAACTGGACCAGGCGAGCAGCAACACTTTGCGACGGTCGAAATCGTGCAGGCTGACGAGGTCACCATCCAAAGTCGGAAGTGTGAATGCTGGCGCCTGAAGGCTGATCATGTCCTGCGCTCTGGCGGGTGCGGACGCACCGAGTGCAGCGACGCCGCGCTGGGGATCGACGACCGCGCTCATCCCAATCACCGGAGCCGCCTCTTGCAAATCGATCAGGCCGCCAGGCGTCACCACCTTGTCGCGGTGATAGATCGGCGCACAGACCTCGGCCCGGCACATGCCTTCGGGCTTCAGGGTCCAACCGGTCAAAGTTTCGAAGTCGTCCGGCTGCATCAGCCATCGGCTGCCGAGTTGGGCCTCGACCTCGACGTGTTCTGAGTCGTTGATCACTGTCGCCACGTTGTGGTCTCCCTGATGGTTTCGAGTCTGGTTGTCAGCCGACAGCGATTTGCTCTTCAGTAATCGTGCCGTCGACGAGACGATAGCTGCGGGCCTCTGGTGACTCACGCTTCAAGCTGACGATCACGTAGTGCCACGTCGGGTCCGGGGCCTGGCGAACGTCGGTCTCGCTGGGATACGGCTCGGTATGGGTGTGGCTGTGCATCACGCCGATGATCTCCAAGCCATCCTCTTCGGCGTCACGCTCGGCGCGCATCAGGTCCTTCGGGGCAATGCTGTAGACCTTGCCGGAATGCGTCGTGTTCTCGCAGGCGACAAATCGCACGACAGCCCCTGTCGATGGATGGCCGATCAGCAGCCCACACGCCTCTTCCGGGTAGCAGTCGTATGCCTGGGCGATCATCTCGGCATGGGCGGAGCGGGAAACAGCCAACATCGTCGGTGAACGCTAGCGCTACGCTGGCCGCTCCCCCATTCCGGACGCGTCAACACCTCATCATGGCCACCAAACAGAACGCCCAGAAGTACATCGCCAGCAACCGCAAGGCTCGGTTCGACTACTCGATCCTCGATGTCTTTGAGGCAGGCATCGTGTTGCAGGGCAGCGAAGTGAAGGTTCTGCGGATGGGTCATCTTCAGATCGCGGATGCGTATGCCCGGGTGATCGATGGCCAGATCTGGCTCGATGGCGTGCACATCCCGCCCTATCTGTTCGCCCACGGCGTCGGCGCCCACAATCCTGATCGCCCGCGCAAGCTGCTGCTGCACGCGGAGGAGATCACCCGGATCAGTAGCCGCGTGGCGCTGGAACGGTTGTCGATGGTGCCATTGAGCTTCTATTTCAAGGAGGGCCGGGTGAAGGTGGAGCTCGCCCTCGCCGTCGGCCGCAAAAAGGGTGACAAGCGCCACGCGATGGCCGAGAAGGACACCCAGCGCGAGATGCAGCGGGCGCTCGGGCGCCAGCGCAAGGGCCGCGACGACTGAGTCCCGTGGCAGATCGGGCGACGGCCTCGTGACGATTCGAATCCAGCGCAGCGCCGATCACAACATCGTGCCGTGGGCGAATGGCCTCGGTATCACCGCCGATGTCTGCCGATCCCCCGATGTCGCCGATTGGGTCTGGCGGCTGAGCATTGCCGACGTCACCGATGACGTTCCGTTCTCGGTGATGTCCGGCATCGACCGCCATATCCTCGTCGCTCAAGGTGCCGGCATGGGGCTGACCATCGACGGTCGGGCCGAGATCCGAATGGACCGCGCCACGCCTCCGCTGTCGTTCCCCGGAGAGGCCGTCACCACATGTCGCTTGCTCGACGGGCCGATCGCAGACCTCAACCTGATGGTCCGACGCGGCCGCGCGACCGGTGCATTGACCGTTGTCCACATCGCCGAAGGACAACTGATCGCGTTGCAACCCGAGACCGTCGCCGTGGTCGTGTTGGCCGGCTCCATCGAGTGCGCCGGCCAGGTCGCCAATCCGTTCGATGCCATTCTGTTCGAACCAGAACCGGCTGCAGCGCGCGGCACCGTGCGCGCCGACGCAGTTGCGGTGGTCGCCCTGGCGACCGTCCGCTCTGCCGGCTGATTTGTCCGCGCCCCTGCCCCTGCCCTTCCTGCCCCTGCCCCTCCCTGCCCCTGCCCCTGCCCCTGCCCCTGCCTGCACCACCGTTCTGGTGAGGGATTACGCAAACGTCCACATAATCCCTCACCAGAATCTTCTGGCGCCAGGTTCTGGTGAGGGATTATCCAAACGTCCGAATAGTCCCTCACCAGAATTGGTCGAAGAATGCGATGGGCGGCGGAGCGTGTCGAGCGGTAGGGTTGAGGCGCACCACAGCGGTGCACCAATCAACGGGGCTGACAGGTTTCGACGTCAG
>JANOQU010000372.1:0-5770 GCA_031422355.1 Actinomycetes bacterium | reverse complement strand
CACGCCATCGAGCATCGTCTGGCGGCTCATCGAACATCCGTGGCAACCACCGCCCATGGTCATATAGGCAGTTCCCTCACCGTCATGGCCGACGAAAGTGACGAATCCGCCGTGCGCCGCGAGAGCAGGATTGACCTCGGCCGAAACCAAGGCCTCGACCTCGGCCGACATCGCGTCATCGTTGATCAGTCCCTCGACCGATGGAACCGCTGGCTTGTTCGGATTGCGGATGACGAGGCCCTGTGATGCCGTGTGATCAAGGGTTGCACCGGTCAACAGTTCGACGTCCTTGGCCGGCACGATCACCTTCAGCCCGTCATGGGTGCGCACTTCATCGCTGAATGCGGCCTTGGTGGTGATCTCGAACGACAGGTCGTATCGGAACTCTTGGCCGGGCTCGCTGATGATCTCCAGCTTCAATCCGAGTCGGTCCGTCTCCGGCTCCATATCTCGCATCTCGATGACCTGCGCGTGGGCTGCTGCGGTGATCGAGATGATTTGATCGGTATCGGCAGTCGCAGACAGTGGGCTCACATCGAAAAGGCTACCTGTGCATTCCCACGCATGGTGCGGTGAGACCAGCGACATTGCTGTCACGAACCGTGATTACACGCGGTGCCTCCACCGTGTGGGGTACGGAGGAGACACCTGAGCGCGGACCGGGGCAAACGATCGACGACGCTCTTTCTGAGCCATTGGGACAACCGGACTCGGCATGTCTATGCCCAGCGATTCCCACGCTCAAACATCGTCCAATGAATTTCTATTCGAACGTCTACGTTGCCCCGCTACCTGCGCACTCGATCCGCTGGCCGCTGACATATCCGGCGCCGGCGCTGCACAACCACAGGACCACGTTGGCGACGTCGAGCGGCTGACAGACGCGCCCGAAAGGCGAACGCTGGTCGAGCCCGCGCAGGTCCTGCAGAGTGCGGTCCCCCGTCATGGCCCGCGCAAGCCGTACACCCATGTCGGTCTCCACCAGCCCAGGCGCAACCGTATTGACGTGGATTCCGTTGCGCTGCTCCTCCTTGGCGAGTGTCTTGGCGAGGGCCTCGAGCGCTGCCTTGGCCATGTTGTACGGCCCGTGGTTCGCAGCCATCGACGAGGTCGCCAGAGACGAGATCATCACGATGTCGCCACGACCCCGAGTTCGCATGGAAGGCAAGACGAGACGCGACAGATAGTGCGATCCGAACGCGTGCGTGGCCATCACTCGTTGCAACTCGGTTGGATCGGTGTCGGCCACCGAGTTCCCACGAGAAGCAATGCCGGCGTTACACACGAGGATGTCAACGGCGCCAAAGTCGGCGACGACAGCCTCGACCATCAGCTGGTCGGCATCGGGATCGTCGATCGATGCCTCGTAGGCCGCCGCCGAGCCGCCACGGGCCTGAATTGCGTTGACGGTCTCCTCCGCTGCGTCACGATCGCGCCTGTAGTTGACTGCGATCGTCGCCCCGTTTGCTGCGAGCAATTCGGAGATCGACCGGCCAATTCCGCGACCCCCGCCGGTGACGAGCGCGACCCGTCCGCCCAGCTCACCCGTTGTGACATCCATTCCGACCTCCATTGCCCAAATACTGCGTTGCATCGACGCCGTTGATCATCGCCGCTTGCTCCTTTGGGAGTCGAAGCGGCCCGTCGCCCGTCCAGTTATCGGCAGAGCGCTTCCGGGTGAACCGCAGCGCCCAACGATGGCGATACGGTAGAAGGCCAACACACGGGGAGCTCGCTGGAACGGTGGGCTGAGAGGGTGCTCGCCGGCACCGACCCTTCAACCTGATCTGGGTAATGCCAGCGGAGGGAAGCGCATCGTGGCGCCAAACACTCAATTCAACCCACCGGTCGCCACGGCGGAGAGCCCTCTTTCGACCGCAACGACAGTTGCGATCGTGATCGGCGGCGACGCGCTCGCGACGTCGGCTTGGTCACGTCTGGCGCCGGGCGCGTTCGTGATCGCAGCGGACTCCGGTCTCGATCGAGCACGCGAGGCAGGTCTTCGGGTGGATCTCGTCGTCGGCGACATGGACTCCGTAAGTGCTGCCGGGCTGGCCTGGGCCGCCTCCGAGGGAATACCCGTTCAGCGCCACCCGCCCGACAAGGACGCAACCGACACCGAACTTGCGCTCGCCGTCGCGTCGTCGAGCGGAGCCACAGACATCGTCATCCTCAGTGGTGGTGGCGACAGAATCGATCACTCGCTCGGGGCGCTGACCGCACTCGGGCATCCGTCGTTGGCCCATTGCAGAACAGTGACCGCCCTATGGGGCAAGGCGTGTGTCCACGTTCTGCACGGTCCCCGCGAGCAGGTCTTGGACCTCGGCACCGGCGCGACGTTCTCGGTGTTGGCTCTGCACGGAGCGTGCCATGGGGTGGCCGTCGTCGGTGCCAGGTGGCCGCTCGACGACGCCACGATCGAGCCTGGCTCCAGCCTCGGGCTCAGCAACGAAAGCATCGCCACCCAGCTCAGAGTGCTCGTCCGGACCGGAGTGCTCACCGTCATCGTCCCGCCCCCAGACACGATCAATGCAGCCGCCGGTACCGCCAGCCCGATTGAAGGAACTCAATGAACCGTCCAATGCACAGAAACCTTGGTGCTTTCGCCCTCGCGTGTACCGCGCTCGCTGTGTCGAGTTGCAGCAGCGACGGCAGCACGAGCTCCGGTGAGACGGCACCAAAGTCGCTCACGCTTGTCGCGTATGACTCATTCGCGATCGACCCGACGTCGTTCGATTCGTTCACCGCCGCCACCGGTATTGCCGTGAAAATCGTCACCGCTGGCGATACCGGCACGATGCTGTCCAAAGCGGAACTGACCGCTGGGAATCCCGAAGGCGATGTGATGTGGGGGGTCGACAATACGCTGCTCGCTCGCGCAATTGGTTCCGACGTATTCGTTCCCTATGAGGCGGCTGGCCTCGATCAGTTGTCACCGGCCGCGGTCGCATTGGTTCCCGGCCATCAACTGACACCTGTCGACGAAGGAGACGTATGCATCAATTACGACATCGCCTGGTTCGTTGACAAAGGCCTCGCCGTGCCCGCGACACTCGACGATCTGCTCGAACCGGAATATGCAGATCTGCTCGTCGTCCAGAACCCGGCCACGTCGTCGCCAGGGCTCGCGTTCCTGCTCGCGACGATTGCCCACAGCGGGGCCGATGGTTGGCAGGCGTACTGGGCCAGTCTGCGAGCAAACGGCGTGCTCGTCGTCGACGGGTGGGATCAGGCGTACTACGAATCGTTTTCCGGCAGCAGCGGCAACGGACCGCGCCCGTTGGTCGTCAGCTACGGATCCAGCCCGCCGGCCGAAGTGATCTTCGCCGACCCCCGGCCCGAAACGGCGCCGACGGCAGTGATCGAAAGCACGTGTCTTCATCAAGTCGAGTTCGCCGGCGTGCTCGCTGGAACGCAGTATGCGAAAGCCGCGGGGCAACTGATCGACTTCCTGATTTCGAAGGAATTCCAGGAGATCCTGCCGCTGACGCTGTTCGTCTACCCAACCCGGACAGACGCCGCGCTCCCCGCCGAGTTCGTCGACTTCGCCACCCGTCCAGCGGAGCCACTCACCGTTGAGGCGGCCGACATCGAAGCCAACTCCAAGGACTGGATTGTCGAGTGGACGCGCATCGTTCTTCGATGAAAGGCCGGAACCCCAACCGGCTCCCGCGCTGGTTGGTGGCAGCGTTCGCCGCACCGGCGGTTGGACTGATCGGCGTGTTCTTCCTTGCGCCAGTGATCACGCTCGCATTCGAGTCCGTCAGCAGCCACGCGGTCCGTACGGTGATGAGCGACACTGCGCTGCGTCGAATTGTGTGGTTTACGGCGTGGCAAGCGGCCTTGAGTACGGCGCTGACGCTGTTGGTAGGCCTCGTTCCGGCCTGGTTGCTGGCCCGTTACGAGTTTCGTGGACGACGCGCCGTCAGCGCCATCGTCACCGTGCCGTTCGTCCTCCCGACCGTCGTCGTCGGCGCTGCCTTCCTTGCCGTACTGCCCGACTCACTCGACCAGAGCGTCTGGGCAATTCTGCTCGCCCACGTGTTCTTCAACATCGCGGTTGTCGTTCGTGGAGTCGGCGGGATGTGGGAACAGTTGCCTCTCGACCTCGTCGCGGCCGCCCGGACCCTCGGTGCTTCACCGCTTCGCGCAATGCGCGAGGTGACACTGCCGCTGCTCGCACCCGCTCTCTACGCCGCGGCAAGCGTGGTGTTGCTCTTTACCTTCACGTCGTTCGGTGTCGTGAGAATTTTGGGGGGTCCGACCAACCCGACGCTGGAGGTCGAGATCTGGCAGCGGGCGACCAGATTTGGCGATGTCGGGGTCGCGGCCGTTCTGTCGATCGCCCAACTGGTAGCGCTCGGCATCGCTGTGGCGTGGTTCTCGCGGGTCCAGCGTCGCCATCGAAGGGCACTGGGGCTTCGACCGCTCAACCAACGGCGTGCCGCGCGACCTGGCCGGGAGCGGGCCGGCGTTCGAGCGATCGCTCTCGTGACCGTCGTGCTCATCTGCCTGCCCCTGCTCTCACTTGTCGAGCGGAGTCTTCGGGTGAACAGCGAAGGCTACTCAATCGCAGCGTGGCGGGCGGTCTTCGGTGGCAGTCAAGTGGTTGCCTCGCGACCGAGTGCTGCTCCGGTCGACGCGCTCGGGTCGTTGGCCGTTTCCCTTCGGTTCGCGATCGTCGCGATGCTGATCTGTGTTGTCGTTGGCGCGACGGCATCGTTTGCGATCGCAGCACTCGGGCGCGGCGGTCGTCTGCTCGATGCCGGTGTGATGCTGCCGCTCGGAACGAGTGCTGTCACGATCGGCCTCGGCCTGTTGATCACCTTCGACCACGCGCCTTTCGACTGGCGGTCGGAGCCGTGGATGATCCCGCTCGGCCACGCACTCGTCGCAACGCCTTTCGTCGTTCGGTCGATGCTGCCAGTGATCCGCGCAATCGATCCTCAACTGCGTCACGCGGCCGCAGGACTGGGAGCATCGCCAATACGGGCTTGGCGCGAAATCGATCTGCGAATCGCTGGACGGCCAATCATCGCCGGTGCGGGATTCGCGCTTGCGATATCGCTCGGCGAGTTCGGAGCGACCACGTTCCTCACCCGCCAGGGACGGGCCACCCTGCCGATTGCGATCGAGCAGCTACTCAATCGGCCAGGGGCTCTCCTGCACGCGCAGGGGTACGTGCTCGCGACGGTGCTGGCGACGTTGACGTTCGCTGTCGTCGCCGTCGTCGAAGTCGCGCAACGCAGCGGGCGTGCGGTGAATCATGCTTGAAGTCCGCTCGGTGAGCGTGTCGTTCGGTGGGCATTCGGTGCTCAGCAACGCCAACCTCGACGTTGGTTCTGGTGAGATCGTTGCGCTGCTCGGGCCGTCCGGATCGGGCAAGAGTACGCTGCTCCGCGTCATTGCGGGACTGCTCTCACCCGACGCGGGCCAGACTTTCATCGATGGCGACCTCGTCAACGACGTACCGACCCATCGACGCAGCATCGGCCTCGTCTTTCAGGATGAGCAACTCTTTCCCCATCGGAGCGTGGCCCAGAACATCGAGTTCGGATTGCGAATGCAGGGTGTCGCCACGGCGCACCGAGCTTCTCGCGTTGCTGAAATGCTCGACCTAGTTGGCCTCGCGGGTTTCGGCGATCGCCGGGTGACCGATCTGTCCGGCGGCGAGGCGAAGCGGATTGCGCTCGCCCGAACACTTGCCCCGACGCCGAGGATCGTGTTACTCGACGAACCGCTCACTGGCCTCGACCGCGCGCTGCACGAC
>JANOQU010000371.1:0-4139 GCA_031422355.1 Actinomycetes bacterium | reverse complement strand
GGACCTCGACCGGGATGCCGTTGACCGCTGCATTGCCCGAGAGTGCGTCGACAAAGTCGCCTGGTGCCAACAGGTTGCTGTTCACCCCCGGGTGCTCACGAGCGATGGAGAGCCGCACACCGTCGATGTCGTGACCCCAGCCGTGGGGCAAACTGACAACGCCGGGCAGCATCTCGTCGGTGATCTCGATGACGACGGTCAACGATCCAGCGACCGAACTGATATCGACGAGGCTGTTCCCGACGGCCCCAATTGCAGCGGCGTCGATCGGATGGATCATCAACGTGCAACGCTCGCGGCCGGAAACGAGCACGGCCACGTTGTGGAGCCAGGTGTTCTTCGATCGCGGATGGCGTCGGCTGACAAGCACCAACCCGTCGACAGCGCCCTCGAGTCGTTGGCGCAGCCTCGGCAGGTCGCCGAGCACGTAGTCGGGAGCAAGATGAATCTTGCCGTCCGGTGTCTGTACCGCCTGCTCGACCCGTGGAATCGCGGGTCCGCAGTCGATGCCGTTTGGCTCAGCTTTGAAGTCAGCCAGGGTCAGGCCGTCGACCTCGGTGGAGTAGTGATCTCCGAAGGGCCCGACACGGATCGACCAGTCGATCATCCGCTCCGGACCGCCGTGGTCGTAGAGCGGCAGGATTGCGGCCGGGTCGAGGCCCTTGGCTTGGCACAGCACGCTGAACCAACTGTCGTCGATTGCAGCGACATCGGTGTCGGCGTTGTATCGGCCGGCCATGATCTGACCGAGTCTGATCAGGATCTCCCATTCATCAGGGCGATCCAGGTCGAACACAGGCTCCGACCACTTTCCGGCCGAATGTGCTGCGAAACCCCAGAGCATGTCGTCGAAGTGAGGCGTCTCGAGTGGCGACGGGCCGGGCAGGATCACGTGAGCGTGACGGGTGGTTTCGTTGAGGTAGTTATCGATCGAGATCATGCAAGCAAGGCCGGGCAGGGCGGCGTCGAGGCGCGCCGAGTCGGGCACCGAGAGCACAGGATTCGAGGCAACGGTGACCAGCCCCCGAATCTGGCCCGGTCCGGGTGTCGCAATTTCCTCCGCCAAGCAAGAAGCGGGTACCTGGCCGAGCACTTCGGGTGCACCACGAACACGGGAATGCCATCGGCCGAATTGGGGGAGCCCGTTGGCTTTTGTGCTTGCCATCCACGCCAAAGGAAACGGCACCGGATTCGAGAACATCAGAGTGCCGGGCCGATCGAAGTTGCCGCTGGCGTTCGCGACAACGTCGATCAGCCACGACGCCAGCGTGCCGAACTCCTGATTGCACAGACCGATCCGGCCGTAGATCGAGGCAGCCGAGGCAGCGTTGATCTCGCGGGCGATTCGCCGAGTGGTGTCGGCCGGAACCCTGGTCAGTGTCGCAACTGAGTCGGGTGTGAAGTCGGCACACGCAGCGCGCAACTGATCGACGTCTTCGACGATGTCCGCCAGATGGCCGAAGTCGACCAGGCCTTCGTCGAACAGCACATTGACAATCGCCAGCAACCATGCAGCGTCTGTGCCGGGCTGGATCCCGATCCATTCATCCGCGGCATCGGCGGTTTTGGTCCGCCGAGGATCGACGACGACGACCCGCCCGCCCCGCGCCCGGATCCGCTCGATCTCGCCGAGGACGTCGGGCTTGGCGAGCAGACTGCCGCCGGAGGCATGTGGGTTGCCACCCATCAGCAACCAGTAGTCGGTTCTCGCGATGTCCGGAACTGGGATCAGCCACTGATTGCCGTAGAGCAAGATGCTGCTCACGTTCTTGGGCCACTGATCGACAGTTCCGGCCGAATAGATGTGGTGCATCCGCGAGGGAATGATCATCTGGCTCAGGTAGCGCGACAGCGAGAAACTGTGGCCTGCGGGATTGCCGATAAATGCGGTAAATGCTTCTGGCCCGTCACTGTCGAGCAGTGGGTGGATCAGTTCTTCGCATCGTCGAAATGCTTCGTCCCACGAGACTTCGCGCCACGTCTCGCCGGTGCGGACCATCGGCGTGCGGAGACGATCCGGGTCGTGGTGAAGGTGTCCGATTGCGGAACCCTTGGGGCAGATGTAGCCCTTCGACCAGACGTCGTCCTTGGCGCCTCGGACGAGCATCACCGTGTCGTCGGCATCGACGTGAACGTCGAGGCCGCACATGCACTCACACAACGGACAGGTGTATCGATGAACCGTCTCCCGATCAGGGTCGCGTCGACGCGTTGTCTCGCGACGTCGCATGATGTTGACCGGAACTGACATCGTTGACCCCCGTGTGCTGCACTAGCAGCCGTGAATAGTGTCGGCCGTCCCCTCGCATCGAGCACGGTAGGCCGTTCGGGTGCCGTCATTGCGGTCGGAGCATGGGGAGCAGCAGGGGTCGGCCTTGCAGTGCTGGGTTCGCAGTTGACAGGTTGGAACCGAGTCCGGCTCATCGCGATTGCCCAGAGCTTGACGCCGGCGATCGCCGTCGGCGGGGTTCCGGTGGCTGCCGCGGGCGTGGTCCTCAAGCAACGCCTCCTGGCTGCCGCCGGGGTTGCAACGGCGATCGGACTCGGCGCCATCGTCTGCGGTGTCGGCGACTCTGTCGGACGACGAGTGCGGCGAGATCCCATCGGTCCGTCGCTGTCGATCGCCCACGCGAACCTGCTGTTCCTCAACACTGATCGGGCCGCAGAGTCGATTGTCGCCGTACTGGCAACTGGCGCCGACATTCTGGCGTTGAGCGAATTGACCGTCCATCACGAGCGGGCCCTGATCGACCAAGGTGCCGGCGACCAGTATCCGTTCCGGTTCGGCAGACCGGCGAAGCGGTCCGAGGGGATCGCGGTCTGGAGCAAACTGCCATTCGTCGACGTTCGCCGCGAATACATGGAGAGCAGACCGGGCATCGTCGCAACAGTCGAGACCGCCGGCGGAGACGTCCGGATCGTCTTCGCTCACCCGGATCCACCGACATCTCGTCGAGGACTCCGGCATTGGGCTCCGTCGCTCGAGCGGATCGGTCGAATCGCCGAGTTGCCTGGTCCGCCAACAGTGATCATCGCCGATCTCAACGCCTCGCGGTGGCACCCGGCATTTCGGCGGCTGCTGGGCGCGGGATGGGCGGACGCCCATGAGTCCTTCGGTAGGGGGCTCAGCACGTCGTGGCCGACGAATGCGCGGGTGCTCGCACCGTTCATTCGGCTCGATCACGCATTGGTCGGAGCCGGCCTCGAGGTCGTCTCCGTCGTCGACTTCGATGTTCCCGGTAGCGATCATCGCGGGTTCGTGGTCTCTGTGTCACCTGAATCGCCGTGCACTAGGGTCGCGCCAACGCCAGCCGAGACGGAGTGTGTGGGATGAGTCAGTCGAGCGAACCGAACGTCAGGGTCCTCACGGTGTCTGCCACCTACGGCGCTGGCGGCAGCGTGATCGCCCCGGCGCTTGCCACCAAACTCGGCCTCGACTTCTTCGATCGGCTGATCCACGGCGACGGCACCCCCAGCGTCGACACGATCATGGAACGACTGACCCGTGAAGAGCGCGATCAAGCGCCGCCGGGGCGAATCGTCGCCGGGTTGAGCAGTCTCAGTAGCACGATCGGCCTTCCGGTCATGGGCGTCGACGACCTCGATCCGCGCGGCCAACTGCGACGCCAGGTGGAGACCAGCGTTGCACGAGTCGCGCAGGACGCTGGCGGGGTCATTCTCGGCCGGGCTGCCGCTGTCGTCCTCGCCGGACACCCAACCTCGTTCCATGTTCGTCTCCAGGGTCCGGCCGACAAGTGCATCCTGCAGGGGATGTCCATCGAAGATGTCAGCCACGCCGTGGCTCGCGGTCATCAGGCCGACACCGATCGATCCTGGGTGCGGTTCGTCACACGGTTGTTCGACCGTGACCCGGCCGACGCAAAGTTGTACCACTTGGTGATTGATTCAACGGCCGTGCCGATCGAGGCCTGCATCGATCTGATCAGCGGAGCGGCAACTGCGTTCTGGCACCGCGCCGGCGTCGTCGACTGACGTCAGGCCGGAAGTTCCGTCCGCACAATCCGCATGCTCGAGCCAGCTTCCAACTCGACGATGCTGCCACCACTGTCGAGCGGAACGTTGACGCCGCTCAGGATGTGGACGGTGCAACCATCGGGGTCGAGGTCCACCCGGATCCG
>JANOQU010000370.1:0-4231 GCA_031422355.1 Actinomycetes bacterium | reverse complement strand
GCACCAGCGAGATCCAGCAGCTCGTGATCGCCCGGGCCATATCAGGCCTGCGCATCGAATAGTTCTAGCGATGACGGCTCGGAGGTCTTGCGGGCCACCAGCCGTTGTCCCTAGCAATCAGCCCTAGATGTTGTGACACCCTCGGCGTATCGTCGCGGGGCATGGCGACGATCCGTGAGAAGCGCCCCGGCGTGTGGGAGGTCCGTGTATTCACGGGCTCCGACGCGCGTGGTCGGCCCACGCAGATGTCGCGCACGGTTCGCGGCGGCAAGCGCGATGCGCAGCGTCTCGCCGCACAGCTCGAGTCGTCGGGCGGCAAGGCCAAGCCGGCCGGCCGCTCGGTGAGCGACGTGCTTGACGAGTGGGTGAAGCAGAACATCGACACCTGGGCGCCGTCGTCGGCGCGCGATCAGCAGAGCCGCGTGAAGTCGCTGAAGAAGGATCAGATCTCGCGCGTGCCGCTGGCGCGCCTGACGGTCGGCGATGTCGAGCGATGGCACACGCGCCTGCGCAAGGCTGGCATGGCCGACGCTGGCATCAAGAACCAGCACGGCGTGCTGCGTGCGGCGCTCTCGCAGGCGGTGCGCTGGGGATGGGTGTCGTCGAACGTTGCGTCTCTCGCTCGGCTGCGGTCGACGAAGACACAGCAGCGAACCGTGATGACCGTCGACGACGTGCGAGCCGTGATGACGGCCGCGGCGTCGATCGATGCCGCCGCCGAGTTGGCGTTCCGCATCGCCGCCGTCGCCGGAGCACGCCGCGCCGAGCTGGCGTCGTTGCGATGGACCGACGAGCACGACGGCCAGCTGTCGATCGACTCGGCGATCGAGATTACCAAGCGCGGCGACGGCGCGCCCGAGCTGCGCGAGGCGGCGACGAAGACGGCCAACGTGCGCACCGTGACGCTCGACGCCGACACGGTCGAGATGATCGACACGCTCCGACGAGCGCGTGAGCCGTACGGCCCGTGGATGTGCGGCCTGGGCCCCGAGCTTGTGAGCCCCGACCGCGTCAGCTGGTGGTGGAAGCGAGCGCGCCAGATGTCGGGCATCGACCCGAAGTGGCGCCTGCACGACCTGCGCCACTGGTCGGCAACGGTTGCGATCGGCCAGGGCCACGACGTGCGAACCGTTGCCGGCCGACTCGGCCACGCCAACCCGGCGATGACGTTGCGCGTCTACGCCCACGCCTTCGCCGCCGCCGACCAAGCCGTCGCCGCAGGCCTCGGTGAGATCCTGAAGGGAGACGGCAAGTGAGCCGGAGATTCCGCCCGACCGACGCGTTCGTCGACGAGTCGATCCGCGGTCAGCGCTACCTGATGGGTTGCGTGCTCATCGAGGCTCGCCATCTGACCGCGACCCGCGCAGCCATCGGTGCCCTTCCCACGCGCGGTCGTCGCCTTCACTTCAACAACGAGGTCGACGCGCAGAAGCGGATCCTCCTGGCATCGATCGCCGAGCTGCCGGTGCGGGCGTTCGTCGTGGTCTGTCACCGGCGGCATGGAATCACCGAGTTCGTCGCCCGCGAGGCGTGCCTGGCCGTGGTCGTGAGCGAAGTGCAGTCGCAGGGAGTCGATCGTCTCGTCCTCGAAAGCCGGCAGGACGATCGCGAGGACGCGCGGATCATCTCGAAGTTGAGACAGCCCGAGCCGCCGCTCGTCTTCGAGCATCGCACGGCCCGGCGTGAAGCCATGCTGGGCATCGCCGACGGCATCACGTGGGCCGCGGGTGCAGGTGCGAGCTGGCAGGCACTCATCGAGCCGCTCGTACAGCGAGTGATCGAACTTCGGCCCTAACGCGCAGAACCCGGTTCCCCCACCTACGGGTGGGCAACCGGGTCCACTTCCAAGGGCGCTTGCCCGAGGCAACACCAGTATGCGCCAGGGGTGCGCGATTCGCAAGCAAGTTGCCGTTTACGGTGCCAGGCTCGCTGATCGGTGGGCACCCTATCGAGGTTCCGGGTTCGCCCGCAGTGTGTGGCCCGAGCCGGCGGTCGGGGACAGTCTTTCCACCCGTGCCGCCGCGCGTTCCGGGACACCTGATCGATCGCCTACGTGCCGTACTGGTCGGGCGTGTCAGCCAGACCGGTGAGCATTGTGCGCTGGCCGACCGAAGCCAGGCACCCCCGGATTTCGCGTGAGGAATGAACTCGATGGGTTGAGCGGGCAAGAGTAGGGCGTGGACGACAACGCCGCCCGACTGTTCGACGAGCACGTCGATGCCGTGTACGGCTACGTCGGTCGACGACTCGGGCGCGAAGCGGCAGCCGATGTGGTGGGCGACGTGTTCGAGATCGCTCTCAGTCAGTCTGACCGGTACGAGGTTGCTCGCGGGAGCGAACGGGCGTGGCTGTTTGGGATCGCCACCAACCTGATGAGGCGGCACTGGCGTACGGAGCAACGCCGACTTCGGGCGACGTACCGAGTCGCGAATAGGCCGGCGGTTCCTGGCGACGCGCTGCTCGACATTGCCGAACGAATCGATGCCGCCACCGAGGCAGAGCTTGTGATGGCCGCAGTCGGTGATCTCGCGCTCGAGGATCGCGACTTGTTGATGCTCGTCGCCTGGGAAGACACCCCGTACAAGGTGTGCGCCGAGATCCTGGGAATTCCGGTCGGCACGGTGAAGTCGCGACTCCATCGCATCCGCCGCGAACTGCGTTCGGCCGTTCACCTTGATGACCCGACTCCGGAGGCACTCCAATGACCGACGTACTCGACATCGTCCGCGCCCAGCGACCAGACCGACCCACCCTCGATGCTGCGACTCGCAATCGGCTCCGAGCTCGGGTAACCGGAGAACTCGACCCGGACGCACCCGTCGGTCCCGAGCTCGTTCTCACCCGCGACGGCGACCGCGGCGTCGAGCACGATCCCAATCGCCGCCGCTGGGTGGCGCTCGCCGCAGGAGTGCTGATGCTCGCTGGGATCGTCGGCGTCTGGGCGATCGCCAACCGACCCGGCGAGCAGTCACCGCCACCGGCCCAGCAACCCACCACTGAGCCACCCAGCGAACCGACACTCCAGGCCGAGCGAACTGGGACCGCCGACCCCGCTCCGAGCGGGGCCATGATCCTCGATCAGTTCCCGGCCGCCCTCGCCAATGCCACCGGGTACTCCTACGTCGGGACCGCGGCGGCGTCTGAGCCGCCGTTCCCTGTCGACACGTGGATCCAGCGCTGGTACACCACGACGATGGATCAGCCCGAGCTCCACCCCCGCCTCAAGCTCGTCTCCACGTCGTCGACGCAGCAATACCCACCAGAGGTTCCGCCAGCCGGCGTCGAGGCCAACCAAGTGATCGTACGAGGCGCTACTGCCTGGCTGTACGACGACCCGGCAGGCAGCGGACGTACGGTTGCCTTCCAGGACGACGAGACGGTGTTCGTGTTGACTGGCTACCAACTCAGCGATGATGAACTGCTCACCGCAGCCGATCACACGATGCTCGCCGGCAGCAGCGGTGTCGGTGCAGTGATCGACTCTGGTGCGCTGCCAGCAGACCTCGTCGAACGAGCCGTCGGCACCACCTCGGAGGACCTGTTCGTGCCTCTCGAATCATTGCAGCACCCGCCCGCTTCGGTCCGCTGGTACAACGCTCAACCCGACGGTGCACTGCCCAGCGATGGCGAACCCATGCTGTGGCTCGGATGGAGAGTCGAAGATCCCGACCTGTTCCCCCTCCATCGGCTCGACTACGACACCGTCACAGACACCACAGTGCACGGCGTGCCCGCCTTCATCGCCACCAACGACGCGCCTGCCTACCTCGGCGTCTTATGGTCGGAAGGCGGATACACCTACACCCTCGGAGGCTTCGGATTCGACCCAGACACCGTCCTCGAAGCCGCGAACCAACTGCGACCAGCGAGCGACGCAGACTGGGCCGCCCTCGAAGCCGAGCCAGGCTGAGAATCGCTACCACGGCGGACCGCGACCGCTCGTAATGACGCCGACCGATGGCCCGGTCTCCAGGGGTAGGGCGGCTCCTATCTTCCGCAGCCGCCCTGGGAGTCGGCATCGGACCGGGATGTGAGTCTGGGACGTCCCAGGGAGTCCCCGCCAGGATCGGGAACCCAATCGGGAACATCGTCGGGAACATCCCTGGCGAATCTCGTCGAATCGGGAACATCGTCGGGAGCATCTCTGGGATGCCTGAAGCGCACCATCCCGCGCCATGGACGTGGCATCGACGACCCCCAGCACCAGCGTCGAGCGGGTCGAGGCGGCATA
>JANOQU010000369.1:0-3320 GCA_031422355.1 Actinomycetes bacterium | reverse complement strand
ACGATCGCTCGGGCTTCGTCGATCGACAGCAGCGAACCGGTCCACCAGGAGGTGTAGTCGTGGCCCATCAGCAGAACGCCCAGTTCGTCGCGCCCGCTGGTGATCTCGTCGTTCAGGATTCGTTGGCGACTTTGCATCTTCCAGTCGGCCTGACGAAGCTCGTGAACGCTTGCGATCGCTGATTCGGACGGGCAGTAGGCGTAATGCACAGTCGGTCGGTAGACAGGGTTGCTGAACTCGTCCCAGACGGTCAGGTGATCGCTCATCGTCAGCGCTTCGCCATGGCGGATGACCATCCCGTGGATCGGCCCGCAAGGAACCCACGAGCGAACCAACGTGGTCATCCCGGGTTGGGCCATACAGATTTGGTTTCGTGGCCCCTCACCAACGTGGGTATAGGCGTTCGGTGGCAAACGCAGTTCGTGCGTCCCCCAACCCATCTCGGCGGGAGCAATGCCCTCTTCGTAGAACCCATCGACCGACCACGTGTTGACGAACTCGTCGAACTGCTTGGGAACATCGGTGATCTGTGTGTCGCGCTCGCTGATGTGGACCACCTTGGTGCCTGTCAGGTGCGCCAACGAGTTGTATGCCCCCGCTTCCAGCGCCGCCTCCAACGCTTGGACACGCGTCCCGCCAATGCCGTCGGACAGGATTTTCGTGGCGATCTCACCGAGTGCCTGCTTGACGAAGTGACTGACCAGGCCCGGATTCGCACCGTGCTCGACAACGGCGGTTGCTCCGTCGTTGGTGCCCCAGCGCGCCATCAGCCGCCGCAACTGCATATGGCGCACGTACAAGGTTCGATCGACCGGATGAGTCGTCTGCAGATCCAGATACGGGTCCCATACCTCGACCGACGTGTTCAGGTAACGAACATTGTGAGTTCGACACCAGTCCAGGATCGTCGGGTTGTCGATGTTCCATGCCAGATCGAGCAGCAAGTCGCCGCTTCCGACTCGGGCATCGAGGAACGCATCGATGTTCTCTGGTGTCACCCGGTCTTGCTCGTAGGTGACGCCCTTGGCCAACGTGTCAGCGACCCGGTGGCGATTGTCGACCATGTCGACGATGTTGATCCGGCTCGGCTCGATGCCGAGATCACGAATCAGTAACGGCACCACACTTTGCGATACCGACCCACACCCCAGCACCAGCACCCGCTGGGGCAGAAGCCTCATTCAGCGGACTCCAGCACCAACTCCGAGAGCTCGGCTTCGATCGCTGCCACACCATCGGCCGCCACCAGGCTCTGCCAATCGTAGGAGATACCCTTGCGGCCGGCGTTTGCGGTTCCGTCGTACTGATTCATGATGAGACTTCCTTCCGTGGCGTCATTGCCACAGGGATTGCGAGTGAGATCGGTTTCCTTTCTGCTCGGCCTCTGGGAATCGCGGGTCCGTGCAGCGGGCGACAAACTAACGAGTCATTCCACCTGTCGCTACTCACTGATCCATCAGACAGCAGTGGCTGATCCGTCGGTCAGATCCGCTAACCAGATCAGCAGTTCCCGGCACAGTCGTACCCGTTCGAGATCGAGCGCCGCGACATGGCCGCTGTTGGGCAGACGAAGTCGTGTGACCGGCCCGCGCACTCGATGAGCAATGGCGTCCGAATTCGCCGGATCGACGACCCCGTCGTGATCGCTAGAGACCACGAACACGTCGACGGCGATGTCGCCGAGCAAATCGTGAACCTGGTGGGCTCCGGTCGCCATCTCCAGCAGAGCCCGGATCGGCAACTCGGAGTACGAATCGTCCACCGCGTCGGGATCGCGGATATCAGGGTCTGCGGCACGCTGCATCATTCGCCCGCGTCCGAGTAGGTACTCCAGATGTTCGGTCGCATCGGGATCGGCAGGCAGCGCGAGAGCGTTGATCGTCGCGACTCCACTCACCTCATGGCGAACTGCCGACAGCTGGAGGGCAACTGTTCCGCCCATTGATTGACCGACGATCACGATCCGGTCGACTGTTGCCGCCAGTTCGTCGACGGCGCCTTCGACCGCTGTGAGCCAGTCGCGCCAACCGTAGGCGGCAAGGTCATCAGCCGACGTCCCATGCCCGGGCAGCAGGGGAGCGATGACGGCGTAACCAGCCGTTGTGAGTGCCTCGGTCAGCGGCCTGACGCTGCCGGGTGTTCCGCCGAGACCGTGCACGACCACCACACCGACCCCGTTCTTGGCCGTGTTCAGACCGGCTCGATCGCTTGGAGAAAATCGGCGACGAGATCGTTCGGGTCTTCGAGGCCGACGGAAACGCGAAGCATGCCGGGGGTGATTCCGGCGACGGCGAGCTCGTCAGGCGTCATGCTGGCGTGGGTGGTGGTTGCGGGATGACAGACCAGAGTCTCGGGACCACCGAGCGATGTCGCGATCCGGCCGATCTTCAGTCGATCGAGAACCGACGAGGCATGGGCTTGGCCGCCAGTGACATCGAACGCAAGCACCGTTCCGTTATGGCGCATCTGGCGCTGAGCCAGTTCATACTGCGGGTGGCTGGGTAGGCCCGGATAGAAGACAGCGGTGACTCGTGGGTTGGCCGCCAATTCTTTCGACAACTGCAACGCCGAACCAGCCTGATGGGCGATTCGAACAGCCATCGTGCGAACGCCGCGCAACGCATTCAGCGCATCGTGTGGAGAAGGGGTCGCGCCATGCAGGACGCCGTAGCCCCAGATCTCGTCGAGCAGATCTCGCTCGCCGGCAATGACCCCGAGCGTCGCGTCGTTGTGGCCGGCGATGCCCTTCGTGGCCGAATGGATCACGAGGTCGATTCCGTGCTGCAGAGGCTTCTGCCCGAGTGGTGTCGCGAACGTGGAATCGACGACCTTGAACGGCCCTTTGATCGCGCCGAGCTCGTCGAGATCGACCAGTTCCAACAGCGGGTTAGACGGCGTCTCGGCCAGGATCATCATCGTTTTGCCGGGCCGAACGGCACCAGTGAACGCCCCGGCTTCGGTGCCGTCGACGATGGTGACGTCGATGCCGAACCGCTGACACGGCCCCTGCAGGAACGCAAGCGTCCCGGCGTACAACTGACGCTGGGCCACGATATGGCTGCCCTGTCCGCACAGGGCCAAGATGGTGGTGCTCAACGCGCCCATTCCGCTGGCGTACGCAAGCGCATCTTCGGCCCCTTCGAGTTCGGCGATTGCTTCCTCGAAGGCGCGAACCGTCGGGTTCGCGTAGCGCCCATAGAACTCCGTGGATCTGCGTCCGGTCGCCCGTCTGCGGGCATCGACCATCCCCCCAGATGTCCAGACACTGGACGACCACAACGGCGTCGCGAGCGATGTGCCGTTCGCGCCACGACCAGCGG
>JANOQU010000368.1:0-6452 GCA_031422355.1 Actinomycetes bacterium | reverse complement strand
CCGACGGGCCAGCAAACTTCAGCCTGACGCGCCTCGCAGTTCGTCGGGGCGGAACAGGCGACCGATCGCGTCGCGGACTCGGTCTTCGTCGCCGGGCCAGAGGTGGCCGTAAACGTCGAGGGTGACCTTGGCGGACTTGTGGCCGAGCGCCGCTTGTACCTGCTTCACGCTGCAGCAGGCGTGGATCAGCGCGCTGGCGAAGATGTGGCGCAGGTCGTGGAACGTGATCGACTCGGGCAGCCCAGCGCGTCGACGAGCGGCTCGCAGTTCGTATCCGAACTTGGCCGAGTCGAACGGCACGCCGTCGCGATGGAGGAGCACGCCGTCGGCGCCGAGGCCATGCTGCTGGATGTGCGCGGCGAGGTGGTCGAGCACCCACTGGTCGGCCGGCACGATGCGCGTGCTCGCCTCCGTCTTCGGCGATGTGAACGCTCCCGCCGCCGAGCCCGTCGCCTGCTGCCACTGGCGATCGACGGTGACCGAGCGGCGAAGGAAGTCGACGCGGTCCACGGTGAGCCGGCCGCTTCAGACTGGCGCAAGCCGAGTCCGGCGCCGATCACGATGGCCGCCTTGAACGGCTCGGTCGTCGCGTCGAGCAGCGCATCGACCTGTTCGATCGACATCGGGAAGATCGGCGGCGCGTCAACACGAGGCAGCCGGACTCCGTCGCACGGGTTGCGCCCGCCGAGGAGGCCATCGTCGAGCGCTGTGTTGAACACGCCGGAGACGTGCTGCATCACGACCCGCACCGTGTTCGGTGCAAGCGGCAGACCGCTGACGAACGACTGCACGTCGCCCTTGCGGATCGACGCGATCGGTCGGTCGCCGAAGTGGGCAATCGCGTAGCGCAGCCGCTCCTCAACCGTGCGGTGCGTGCGAGGCCGCCAGTTGCCCCGCTGGCGATAGCGCAGCGCGACGTCGGAGAACGGCGTGCGGCCGAGCCGAGGCGGCGCGTATGTGCCCGTTAGCAGCCGGTGCTGCATGTCGACGAGGTGCCGCTCGGCGTCGGCTTTGCGTTCGAACGACTTCGACAGCTCCTTGCCCTGGGCGTGCTCGCGCCACATGGCGATGTAGACGACGGTCTTGCCGTCCTTCAGGAGCCGTCGGCGAACGTACGCCATGCCCTACAGCCGTCCACGCCCCCACGGGCCGTCGGGACGGCGGCGCGGTCGAGGCTTCAGCATCTGGAGGAATGCTTCCCGTGGCACGAGCACTCGTCGGCCGATGTTGAAGGAGGGGATCTCGCCGCGCGTGATCGAGTCGTACGCGCCCGACCGGGAGACGCCAAGCAGTCGAGCCACCTCGTCGACCGTGAACGTCAGTCGCTCGTTCATCGGGTCCCTCGGTCCGTTCGTCGTTGCCTCGCTCATCGGTGACCTCCTCGTCACCTACCTACAGAGGCAGTCGCGCCCCAAGCGCAGCACCGAACCCGAAGAATTTGCGATTCCCACACACGTGCACCAAAGGTTCGTGGACGACGCGACGGCCGAAGGACGCACTTGCATCGTGCCACCGATGATGGCGCGAGTGGCTTGTGAGGACGAGCCCCGCCGGGCATTCTGGTGTCGTGGTCGATGAGAGTGAACAGGTTGAGTTGATCGACGTTGAGCGAGAGCTCGGCGTCACCTTTCCCGTCGACTACGGGACGTTCGTGGTAGGCGACGAAGGCGTGGACCGCGATTTCGGCGGCTCGTGGCTGATGCTCTATCGACTCGACCAACTGGTGGACCTCAACAGGGCGTACGACAGGTCGCAGAGCCACCCTGGGTTGGTCTTCATCGGCTCCGACGGCGGCGGGGAGGGAGTCGGTTTCGACTTCCGTACGACCCCACCACCCATCGTCCTAGTCAACTTCGTCTCGTCCGGATGGACCGAGGCATTGATCCAGGCGCCTTCGTTCGACGACTTCATGGAGCAGCGAGCGAGCGGACTGCCGTACGACTTCGGCGCGTGAGCGTTTCCGGCTCCGACAAAGTCTCTACCGCTCGGACAGCCCCCAACGGGCAGACTGAACGATGTGGATTCGCGGATCGACCTAGACCTAATGGGACAGGCCGGCTGAAGTGTCAGGCTGGTTCCGAGCCGCTGGCCGGTGAGCACTGCTTGAACCTGGAACTGCGATTCCTAGCGCTAGATCGTGCCCCGGCCGGTGGACGGGAATGCCTGTAGCGCTCGTGGGGTGTCGTGCCGTTGAGCACTTATCCATGAGGTCGCCGCCGGGGGTTCTCTGGCTCGAAGCAACCGACCGAAGGGAGCAGCACGGATGACAGTGTTCATAGGCGATGATTGGGCTGAGGATCATCATGACGTCCATCTGATGAACGACGACGGCAAGAAGCTGGCGAGCCGCCGACTACCCGAAGGTCTCGATGGGATCCGGGTCTTGCATGAACTCGTCGCCAGCCACATCACCGACCCGGCGGAAGTGATCGTCGGGATCGAAACTGACCGCGGGCTGTGGGTCACTGCGTTGGTTGCGGCCGGCTATCAGGTGTATGCGATCAATCCTCTGGCCGCTTCCCGGTATCGGGATCGGCACAACGTCGGTGGCGCCGAGTCGGATCCGGGTGACGCCAAGATGCTCGCCGATCTCGTTCGCACCGACCGGCACAACCACCGCCAGATCGCCGGAGACACCCCCGAGGCGGAAGCGATCCGGATCATCGCGAGGGGACACCAGAACCTGATCTGGACCCGCACCCGCCAGACCAACGCGCTGCGGAACGCTCTACGCGAGTACTACCCGGCCGCGCTCGAAGCATTCGATGACCTGGCCGATCGTGATCGTCTGGCCGTGCTCGCCAAAGCACCGGCACCGACAGCTGGCGCCGGATTGACGCTCGGGCAGATCCAGGCTGCGTTGAAGCGGGGCGGCCGGCAACGCAACATCGAACGACGCGCTGGCGAGATCCAAACCGCGCTCCGTATCGGCCAGCTCGCCGCCCCAACCGCGGTCGCTGACGCGTTCGCAGCGACCACGCGTGCCGCAGTGGGGATCATTGTCAAGTTGAACCGTCAGATCGTCCAGCTCGAGGCGACGTTGACAACAAGTTTTGAGCAGCACCCGGACTCCGACATCTACCACTCCCTGCCAGGATTCGGTGTCGTTCTCGGAGCCCGGGCGCTCGGCGAGTTCGGAGACGCCCCGAACCGATATGCCACCACCAAGTCTCGCCGAAACTACGCCGGCACATCACCATTGACGATCGCGTCCGGCAAGAAACGTGCTGTCCTCGCTCGCCACGTCCGCAACCGGCGCCTCTACGACGCCCTCGATCAAGCCGCGTTCTGCTCGCTCACCCAAAGCGCCGGATGCCGGGCGTTCTACGACCAACACCGAGCCACAGGCGACCTCCACCACCAAGCCCTACGCGCCCTCGCCAACCGCCTCGTCAGCATCCTCCACGGCTGCCTCGAACACCACACGCTCTACAACGAGAACACCGCCTGGGCCCACCGCCAACCCGTACCCGCCAAAGAAAACCGCCAAGCCGCTTGACACCATGCGCCCCTGGGGTGTCTAGCGGCCGCCGAGATCCTTCGGCGCGAGGCTGGATGGCGATCGGTCGGGCTCGATGTCGGAGCGATCACCTGGCGGGACCAAGGCGAGGGTTGGCCGCCGGTGCTGAAGACCGACCGTGCCACCACGAAGGATGCCGACTCGATCGGTGTCTCGGTGCGCCGGGACAGTAGCGAAGGCTCACTCGTGCTCTTCAAGGGAGGGTGGGCTGATCTGAGTTCTGGGATGGCTTTGGAGAGCCGATGTTGAGCGCGCCCGGTTGGCCTGACGGCATGTCAGTCGAGGACCTCGGCGCGCTGCTCGACCGCTTCGCAGCCCTCTTCGAGTAGCCGTGCGCCGTCGCGCTCGCGGTCGCTCGTTGTGACACCCTCGAGCGAGGCTTGCCGTCGACAGACAAGGAGGCCGTGATGGTGGTGTATGTGACGTACCGGGTGCCCGTCGAGGTGGAGCTGGAGATCGAGACCGGCGAGATCATCAACGTGCACGTCATGGATGACAAGTTGGAGGGGCCGCTCGGCGTCTTCAACTACGAACTGGTACCGGTCGGCGGGCGGTTGAAGAAGCGCGCACTGGAGCTCGTCGAGGAGGCCGAGTGGCCCGGCTGGACCTTCGGCTACTGACCCTCGCGCTGGGCCCTCGCGACCGGCTTGGTCCCGGATTGGTCCTTCTCAGGTCCTTCCTCCAAACGAACAGGGCGAAACTGAACGCACCTAGAAGGACACAAAGGACCAGTTCAGAGGCACTACGGCCGAATCGCCGCAGATCGCGAAACCCCTGCTACACGTTGAAGCGGAACTCGGTGACGTCGCCGTCGATGAATTCGTATTCTTTGCCTTCGACGCGCAGCTTGCCGACTTCTTTGGCTTTGGCCCACGAACCGAGCGCGAGCAGTTCGTCCCAACGAATCACTTCGGCGCGGATGAAGCCTCGCTGGATATCGGTGTGGATTTTGCCCGCACATTCGGGGGCCTTGTCGCCAGCGTGGAAGGTCCACGCACGAGTCTCTTTCTCGCCGGTCGTGAGGAAGGTTCGTAGGCCGAGCAGGTGGTAGGCGCTGCGAACCATCCGGAACAACGCGCCTTCACCGAGCCCGAAGCCTTCGAGCATCTCGGCTCGTTCGGCCGGGTCCACGATGGTTGCCGCTTCCGCTTCCAATTGCACACACATCCCGATGACTTCCACATTCGCGCCGGCGTCGTTCATCTCGGCTCGTACGCGGGCTTCGACTTCAGGGATCTTGTCGAGTTCGTCTTCGCCGACGTTGACGACAGCCAGAACCGGGCGGTTGGTCAGCAGGAAGTGTGGTTGCAATGAATGGACGTGGTCTGCTTTCAGCGCAGCGCGGTACAGCGGTCGGCCATCACTGAGCGACGCATACGCCGCTTCGAGAGCCTCGATCTCGGCCCCGAGAGACTTGTCCAATTTGGCCTGCCGCTGAGTGGTACGCAGGCGCTTCTCGACGGTTTCGAGATCTGCGAGCGCGAGTTCGATCTCGACGACGCGGAGATGCTCGAGTGGGTCGTCTGGCCCCATCACGTCGCCATCTTCGAAGGCGCGCAGCACGAACACGGTCGCCTCGACCTCTCGGATGTTGGCGAGGAACTTGTTGCCGAGACCCTCGCCTTTGCTCGCACCTTCCACCAGCCCGCCGATGTCGACGACCTGAACGGCAGCGTGGACCAGCGACTTGGTCTTGCTCATCGCGCCAAGCTGATCGACCCGGGTATCGGGAACCTTGGCGACACCGATGTTCGGGTCCTTGGTCGCGAACGGGTACGGGGCCGCGAGTGCACCGCCACCCGTGAGCGCGTTGTAGAGCGAACTTTTGCCCGCGTTGGGGAGACCGACCAGGCCGAAGCGTTCCATACGAGTGGCGAGGCTATGGGAATCGCAGGCTTTCTTTTCCATTTTCGGAATCTCGAAGCACTCAGTAAGCATGAAGAGACAACTCGCTCCGCTGATCGCGACGCTTGCCGGCGTCATTGTGTTCGAAATGATCGTTGCGCCCATGTTGCCGTTCGGACGATGGTCCGGTCCGACGGTTGAAGCGGCAGGTCCAATGCCGAGCCACTGCATCGAGCACACGCCTCTGGCCGCTGGAGGTGTCGACTTCGCCGGCGACTACCGCTGTGCAGGCCTTGCCATCGACTACCACACTGCCGGCGTCGCCCGTTCTGGCTCGCCGATCTGGGCCGGACAGTGGCTGTTCACGGACGAGGCAGGCAACTACAGGTTGGGTATGTGCACGTTCAACCGTGGGGGGCACCCGCTCGCCGACACACCGGCGACACTTGTGACGCACGCGTTCCCCAACGACCCGACCGGTTCGAAGCGGGCGTATCTCACCTGGCGTTATGGCGACACCGATGACAACACCAATGCGGCAGCTCTGTGGGCCATCTTCCACTACTACGCGCAAGACGCGGCCGGGACCAATCGCGCCAGCAGAGCGGAGGATCCACTGGTCCCGTCGCTTGATCGGTTTGGCGAGAATTCGGGTCGCCAGGATCTCGAAGATCGTGCGATCGCATTGGATGCCGAAGCCGTTCGCTTCGGTGCTGCGTTCACGGTGGACGTCACGTTGGTCGACGCATCATCAGGAAGTGCAACGGTTCGTTCTGGGGCCGAGGGGGTACCCGGCGTGCCGATCACCGTCACTGCAACCGGTGGTGTCTTCACCAACGGGACGGCGGCGGCGACGCTGCTGACCGATCAGTACGGCAACGTCGGATTCACGTTGTCGGGCGTGACAGATGTTGTTCGAGTTGAGGTAACCACTTCTGTACCCGTTGCCGCGCAGATCTATCTCGGATCCGCTGCCGACACGAGGGGCGTGAAGCCACAGACGCTGCTCACCGCCGGACCGATCAGCACGATTAGTGACTCTGCTTCGGCCGAGGTGCCGGCAACGACCACGACCACGGAAGCACCG
>JANOQU010000367.1:0-4275 GCA_031422355.1 Actinomycetes bacterium | reverse complement strand
TCCTGGCCGTCCTCGCATTCGTGATCGTGACCGGGTTGCTGCTCTGGCATGCGATTCGCCTACGCCAGCGAGTGCTTGTCGCGGCGCTGGGCATGGTGGAGGGACTGATGGTGTGTGCCGTGACCGCCATGGTGGTAATGCCGAGCGGGGTACTCGGTCTGTCGCCGCATCAGATGCGCTGGCTGTGGCCGATGTCCGCGTTCAACCTCTGTGCGATCGGGGCGTCGACGTTGGCTCTGCTCCAGCCCCGCTTTCCATCCCGGCCAGCCTTCACCCGATGGGCGGTGGCGGTGGGGACGGCCACAGCGGTTCTGTTCGGTGCGCTCGGTAGTCCGACGTTCGCTCACCAGGCCGGGCCAACGGCCGACCGCAGCGCACGTGACTCCGTACGCCGGATGATGGATCAGATGGCAGTTCTGCGGGGCATCGGACCGATTGTTTTCGACGACTCAGGGCTTCGGTTCGCGGAGCCGTATAGCGGCGCAGTGATGGCGAGACTGGGCGAGTTGGACATACCGTTCGAGGTCGAGAACCCTGGCCTGGTGCGCCAGGTCGGCGACGGCCGAAAGATCAGTGGGGAAGCTGAAAGTCGTCTCTATGTGCGCGAGGGCTACGACGCCCTCGACATTCCGCCCGGCGTTGATCGGATTGCGTTCGTCGCCGGCCTCTCCGACATCGAACAGGCCGAGCGTGACGAATCAGTGGAGTACTGGACCGGTCAATTGGCCGACGGTTTGATCTCGTTGTCCGTCGAGGGCAAAGCGGCTCTCGAAGGGGGCGGCCTTGGACTCTCCCAAGCCCAGGTCGACGGCCTCGATGATTCTCGAGCCGTCGTCGAACTCGGCCTGCTGTCGTCAGCTGCCGAGCGCGGCTGGCTGGAACTGTCCACCACCGATGTCGCTCGACTGGAACGCCTGCGGGATTTGCAGCGCCGATGGCAATTCCACACGGTCGGGCTGTTCTTGGCCCCGATTCAGCCCTGATTCCAAGAACTCAAGGCCCGTGCGATCGTCAGTAGTTCCGCCGCCGACCGTAGCGAGGCGAACGGGGTGAGCTTGCTGCCGCCGACATCGCTCCACGAGGTGAGCGGTACCTCCAGCATCTCGGCGGCCAGAATCGCCCGCTCGCCTCGACCACCCTGCAGGAGTCGTCCAAGCAATTCGACGTCGAAGGACCATCGGCTGTGAAACGGTTCCGCGAGTGCCGAATGCAGCATCGTCGTGTTGCGGAAGTACTTCGTTCCGCACTGGGTGTCGTAAACGCGCGTTCGTAAGACGATGCTCGATGCGGTCGCGAACAGCCGACCGAGGTAGTGGCGAACGATGGAGCGGTCGACTCGATGACCGAGCAGAGCGACCCGTGACGCCAGGACCACCGCCAATTCCGTTTCGGCTCCGGCGATCCGGTTGAGCCGGATCAGTTCCTCCACCGGAGTTGCCATGTCTGCGTCGCAGAAACCGACGATGTCTGGCTTGGGGCCGAGCGCATGAACGAGGCCAAGCCGAACCGCTTCGGCCTTGCCTCGATTGGCCGCCATCGACATCACATCGACGTCGGGGTTGTCGTTCGCAATCGAGCGCAACAGTTCCAGCGTGGCGTCGGTCGAGCCATCGTCGACGAGGAGCACCCGTATTCCTGGCTCGGCGGCCAGCGCAGCGACTTGCCCTGGCTGCAACCGCTCGGCTTCGTTGAAGCACGGGATCACGATGGTCGTTGTGCAGGCCGGTTGGGCGTCGGCCATCAGCGTTTCGGCCATCAGTGTTTCGGCCGGCAGACGGCCCAGTAGGACAGGCCTGGTAGCCGTCGTTGGTGGCGGGACAGCGCACGTCCGACGCAGGCGTCCGCATCGAGGGCGGACGTCACTGCCCTGGTCAAGAGCGGGCCATGGGTCCAGCCGCCGATTCCGCGCTGAGCTTCAGGATGAGGCCCCTTGACTTTCTCGACAACGACCTGGGCAGCTCGAACGGCGGTCAGTGCCGTGAACAACGAGCCACTGCTCACGACGTCGAGCGAGCGCGTCAGCAGCTGCTGGATCTGAGTCGGTGGGTAGCGTCGGTGATGGCCGAGCATCGTGTCGTGCGCGGTGAACAGCCTTGGATGGGCCGGCACGCTGACGACGAGGGTTCCGTTCGAACCAAGCATCGGTACGACCGTGTCTCGAAGAAAGGTCTCGTCGTTCTCGATGTGTTCGAGCACATCCATCAACAGCACGACGTCGAACGGACCGTTTGGTTGCTCGCGGGTGCGCACGATTCGATCTGGCAGCACTGAATTGAGGTCATCGCTGGTGTAGTTGATGTCCCAACACGTCACTGACGCGTCGGGGCTGAGGTCAGCCAGGACTTCCTGGGCAAACCATCCGTCGCCAGCTCCGATATCGAGCAGCGCCGTCACGGCGTCGAGCCCGACGGAGTCCGCGATCAGTCGGCGAAAAAACGAGCACCGCGAGACCTCCCATGGATGACGCGTCCCGGCGGATCCCGACGGGGTATCTGGCCCACCGACGTCTGCGCCGGCGCCTGCGGGGCCGGGGCGTCGTTCGGAAAGATCCACGGGCGACAGCCTATCCAGCGGCCGATGCCCGCAGCCGGGACGGCATCCTCGGATCTACAGTGCGACGAATGCTGTGGCAGTCACGATGACCGAGCCGGCCAACCACCACCCGAAGACGTGAAACGGTGTCAGGTCGAGTGAGCGAATTGGTCGCTCGACCGCAACGTGAAGCCCCCACCCGCACCCGATGCAGAGCGCTGCCCGAGCGATCTGGGCGGCGAGCCCATCGAGGCCGAGAAGCGGATCGCGGGTGACGAGAATGATCGGCCAATGCACCAGATACAGCGAGTAGCTGATCTTTCCAAGTGCTACGAGGGGAGACCATCCCGCAATGCGAGCCATCGTTCCGTCCGTCATCAACGCGACGATCACAGCGGCCGCCAGGAGGCCGACTGCCAAGACCGGCCCCTCGAACAGCCATGACCTGTCGTACAGGCCGCCCACGAAAAGGAACCCGAGAAGCCCGAGGCCTACTGCACCGACAGCACGTTTGATCCCGACGTGGTCGGTGAAAATTGTCGGCCGACGGTGGGCGACGACCGCAAGACGCGCGCCGACCGCGAGATCGCCTGCTCGGGTATCGGTCCCGAATTCGAGCCGCGGGCCATAATCGTTCAGCGCAGTAGCGATGACGACCGACGCCACGCATAGTGCGGCGAGCGCAAACGTCAGGTTCCGCAACGCGTTCGCGCCCCTGGCGACGAGGAACAGGATCGCGATACCGAGGTAGAACTGTTCTTCGACCGCCAGCGACCACATCGGCCCGAGTGGACCGAGCAGCGACAGAACGTTCGTCCTGCCGACCTCGATCATGTTCCAGTTGGCGACGCTCCAAACCGCAGCCGTCGCATTCCGCGCCAGCCCGTCACGGGACCACGCCCGCTCAGTGATTCTGGTCAGAGCAATGACGCCGACGATGGTGACGAGCGCAGCCGGGGCGAGTCGCTGGATCCGTCGTGACCAGAATCTGACCACATCGACCTTGCCCACCGATTCCAGTTCGTTGACCAGGTTTCGGGTGATGAGGAAACCGGAGAGTGTGAAGAAGACCGACACTCCGAGAAATCCACCGTCGAACCATCCCGACGGGTCGAGGTGATACAGCAGGACCGCAATGATGCATACCGCCCGCAAGCCGTCGAGGGCGGGGCTGTAGGGGCTGGTGAGCGGCCGGACGCCTGGCGTGCGGGTCTGCATCACGACGTCTGACTGTAGTCCGGTGGAGGGCGTTGGCGACCGTGTCAGGCGGGTTCCGCTCGTCGACGCCGTACACGACTATCTTCATAGTGTGACGGACGAGATCGACGCCAGGGGGTCCGAATTGGATCGCCTGTTCACGCGCGGAATCGTCGCAGCGACGTTGGTCGGCGCGGCGGTTCGAATTGCGGTTCTCGTGTCGAAATGGAATCAGCAACTGCTGCTCAACGACTCGCTGTACTACTTCGCGCAGGCCAAGAACAATGCCAACGGGCAGTGGTTCAAGGACTTTTTCGGTATCGCGGAGGGTGCCGAGCATGCTCCACTGACGTCGTTGGTGCTCACGCCGGTCGGCCTGCTCGATGATGCATTGCCGTGGATGCGGTTGACGATGACTGCGATCGGGATCTGCCTTGTTCCCCTTGTCGGGCTCCTTGCGCTGCGGATCGGTGGCCGGCGCACTGGCGTGGTCGCGGCCATGCTGGCGGCGCTGTATCCCAACCTCTGGATGAGCGACTCGTTGGT
>JANOQU010000366.1:0-6831 GCA_031422355.1 Actinomycetes bacterium | reverse complement strand
GATCGCCAAGATCACCGCTGATGGCGGCACAAAGGCGTTGTGCGTCGGTATCGAATCCGGTGGAGCAACGGGCTGGACCTACACCGACTGGGTCGAAGAGATGGTTCTTCGTCAAGTCGGCGGCGATGTCTATGACCAGTGGGTCAGCCATGAGATCCCGTTCAACGATCCTCAGATCGTGACCGCGATGCAGAGCGTGCTCGACCTGTGGACCGAAGAGAACGTGTTCGCAAGCGGTGGCAACATTGCTGCGACGAACTTCGGTGACAACGGCCAGGCCCTTGTCGATGGCAACTGCTTCATGCACCGCCAAGCGTCGTTCTTCACCAGCTTCTTCCCGGCCGGTACGCCGTTCGCTGACGGTTCAGAAGGCGCTGTCGACGTGTTCTACTTCCCGGACATCAACGGCGACAAGCCGGTTCTGACCGCTGGTACCTACGCCGCAGCATTCGACGAAGAGCCAGCGACGATGGCAGTCCTCGAGTACCTCTCGACCGCTGACTACGCCCAGAAGCGTCAGGCAGAGCAGACCAAGCTTCTCGACGGAGGCCTGTCGGGCTTCCTCTCGGCAGCCATTGGCCAGGACCCAGCCGTGTACCAGCCGCTGGAGCAGGGCTTCCTCGAAATCCTGAACAACTCCGAACTGTCCCGTTTCGACGCATCAGACTTGATGCCGGCAGACGTCGGTGCTGGTTCGTTCTGGACCGAAGGAACGTCAGCCGTCAACGGTGATATCGACGCACAGGAAGCTGCCGACAAGATCGAAGCAACTTGGCCGAAGTGACCACATCAGTCACTGATTGAAGAGTAAGTGAAGTGAATTGAATTGACGGTGCCGTCCGGCCGGGTGACCGGCCAGACGGCACCGCCTGATTGTGTGGGGCACGTCCGATTTCAATGGGGGTAAATCGTGCAGAAGATTTTCTCGACGCTGTTGACCGTTGTGGTCGCAGTCGGTGGGAGCGCACTGGTCTGGGTGGCTGCCAACCTGGTGTTCAACCAGGTCCGATACCAGTGGCGTCGGTTCAGCGCAATCGCATTCGCCTTCGCCGGACTCGTGATTGGCGTGCTCTTCTCGGGGAACCGGATCACAAAGGGATCCGAGGGCGGCTTCCTCGAATGGGTCTGGCTGCCGCTGGTGCTGGCCGTGATCTGCTCTGCGATCGGAATCGTGCTTGAAAGCAGTAACGATGCCCGCAAGCGTCAGATCATCGGTGTCGCCGCAGCCGCGATCGTTGGCCTCGGCATTGCGCTGCTGGTCCAAGAGAAGAATCACCCCGGCCTCGACATCGCAGCCCTCATTGGCTGGACCGTTGGTGGAGCCGTTGTCTTCGGTGGGATCAGCCTGCTTCGCAAGAAAACCCCTGTCAACAGCGCCTTCGTCGGCGCAGCACTCGGTTCGATCCTCGGCGGCTGGGGTGCTGCCGATCTGGGCGGCGGTTCGGTCGGGGAAGCAATCGTCGTTACGTTGGTGCCAGCCGTCTTGATCGGTGCCCGCCTCGGTGCGACGAGTAATCCTGACCTGCAGGGCAGGGCCAAGATCGACCAAAAGTCGCGGGCGATCATCTTTCTCGCCCCGGCGCTGTTGTTCGTCTTCATTGCGCTCGTCGTCCCGACGGTGCGCACGTTTTACTTATCGTTCCTGGACCAGGACTCCGAGAAATTCGTCAAGCTCCAGAACTACTCCGACACCCTCAACGACGAAGGCACCATCGATACCAGCCAGTGGACGAACATGTTCACGAGCAAACTCTTCATTTTCGGTGTGGTTGCCCTCCTGATCGCGGTGGCGGTCGGCGTCGTCGCCAAGAAGCGCACGGGCCGTGCGGTCGAGATCGGCAACCCCACCGTCGGGCCTCTGTTGCTCGGCTCGATCCTGGTTGCGTTCGCGGTGTTCACCAGTGTGCGCGGCACCTTCGCCAACAACCTGTGGTGGGTCGCAACCGTCGTGTTCGCGGCAACGGCGATGGGCCTTGCGATCGCAGTACTGGCCGACAACGTGCGGAGCGAAAAGATCGCCAAGGCATTCATCTTCATGCCGCTCGCGTTGTCGCTGGTCGGGGCATCAGTCATCTGGCGGTTCATGTACGTTCCCCGCGACACCAGCCAGATCCAGACCGGCACGCTCAACGGACTCTGGGTCGGTCTCGGGCGGCTCAGTACCGGCAGCGGCTTACCCACCATCATCGTCGGCGCCGTAGTCGGCGCAGCGGTGTTGGCGCTGCTCGTCCGAGTCGGTCGAATTCTGGTCACCAAAAAAGAGCCCACGCAAGCAATCGTGCCCGGTATTGGTTTGCTGATCGTCGGTTGGTTCTTCGTCCGCTACACCGCGATTCTCGGTGGGGGCATCGGCGGCTTCGCCGAATCCGACAATGGCGAGTTCATCGCCAAGCCGATCAGCTTCATCAACGAGTCGCCGTTCAACAACTTCTGGCTGATGGTGGTGCTCATCTGGATCCAGACCGGTTTCGCGATGGTGATCCTGTCGGCTGCGATCAAGGCCGTCCCCGACGAACTACTCGAAGCGGCCCGGGTCGACGGCGGTACGCCGTCTCAGATCTTCTGGCGGATCACCTTGCCGCAGGTCAGTACCACCATTGGGGTGGTGGTCACGACGCTGATCGTGCTCGTCATGAAGGTGTTCGACATCGTCAAGGTGATGACGAACGGTAACTTCGGCACTCAAGTGCTCGCCAACGACATGTACAACCAGGCGTTCCAGTTCGGCAACAAGGGCAGGGGTGCGGCACTTGCCATCATCTTGTTCCTGTCGGTTTTGCCGGTCATGTTCTACAACATCCGCCGTATGCAGAAGGACAACTGAGATGACCAATCTCGTCATGCCGGCCGGTAGCTCCAAGGGTGTCGGGGCCAAGATCTACGCCAAGTTACGCAATGTCAGAGGCCCGATTCTGTGGTTCATCGTGATCGTCTGGACGTTGCCCACTTTCGGGCTCTTGGCCAGTTCGTTCCGCAGCCGTGATGCCCAGCGCCAGTCGGGCTGGTGGAACATCTTCGGAGGCATCGACGAGTTCACCCTGGCGAACTATCGAACCGTGCTCAACTCCAAAGGCACAGCCAGCCTGACGGACTCGCTTCTCAACTCGGTCGCGATTGCGATCCCGGCGACGCTCATCCCGATTGCAATGGCGGCGTTCGCAGCGTATGCGTTTGCCTGGATCGACTTCAAGGGTCGCAAGTGGTTGTTCATCGCCACCGTTTCCCTGCTGGCCATTCCGCTGCAGGTTGCTCTGTTGCCGCTGCTGCAGTTGTTCGTGAGTGGTGCCCATGTGACGTTGCCGTTCCTGGACAAGACGGTCACGCTCATCCCGGACTTCGACCTTGTTGGTACGACCACTGCGGTCTGGCTGACCCACTCCGGATTCGCCCTGCCGTTCGCGATCTTCCTGCTCCACAACTACATCTCTGGTTTGCCGAGGGAAGTGTTCGAAGCTGCTCGAATCGACGGCGCAGATCACTTCACCGTCTTTTATCGGCTGGTTCTACCGCTGTCGGTTCCGGTCCTCGCTGCGTTCGGCATCTTCCAGTTCCTGTGGACCTGGAACGACTATCTCATTGCGAACACCCTCGTTGGAACGAACCCCGACGCCGTGCCGACCACGATTCGAATCGCCAACCTCGCCGGTGACTTTGGCAAGAACGAGTTCTTGCTCCCGTCGGCGGCGTTCGTTCAGGCCGCCGTGCCCATCGCGGTGTTCTTTGCGTTGCAGCGATTCTTCGTGAAGGGTCTGCTCGCCGGCTCGGTCAAGGGCTGACATGACGTCGCTCGTCCGTTCCGAACCGCGGATTCTGGCCAGCCTCGGTGCAGTGGGGCCGATCGCGTACGGTCAGTGGCGCTATACCACCGAGGATGTCGCGGCGGCCCAACGTCTGATCGAGACGGCCCTCGACGCGGGGATGAACCTGATCGACACGGCCGATGTCTACGGTCTCGATTGGGGCGGTACCGGCTTCGGCGAGGTCGAGGCATTGCTTGGGAAGGTGCTCGCTGCGGCCCCGCAGCTACGCGACCGGATGGTGCTGGCCACCAAGGGTGGAATCCATCCGCCCATTCCGTACGACTCGTCACCGAACGCAACGCGAGACGCCTGCGACGCGTCGCTGCGACGGCTGGGCGTGGATGTGATCGACCTCTACCAGATCCATCGTCACGACATGTTCACCCATCCAGCCGATGTTGCGGCGGCCTTGGCCGGGCTTCGCGACGAGGGCAAGATTCGCGAGGTCGGCGTCTCCAATCACACTCCGGCTCAGGTCGACGCGCTGTGCGCCCACCTGCCGTTCGCGTTGGCCAGCAATCAGCCAGAGTTCTCCGCAGCCCATCTCGACCCGTTGCGCGACGGAACATTGGACGCGTGCATGCGCGACGGCGTGACACCGCTCGCCTGGAGCCCGCTCGCCGGAGGACGGCTTGCAACCGGCCAAGGTGTCCGCTCCGAACTGATCCAGGAACTCGACCAACTGGCCGCACGAGAGGGAGTCGAGCGCTCCCACATCGCCGTTGCCTTCGTGCTCGCTCATCCGTCGTCACCCGTCGCCATCATTGGGACCCAGCAGCCAGAACGGATCACCGCGTCGCTCGCTGCACTGGGTGTGAATCTGCAGCGCGACGATGTCTATCGAATCATCCAAGCCAGCGAAGGGGTGCCGCTTCCATGACCTCCCACGAAGACCAACCATCCGTCGAAGTCGCCTGGTTCGGCGCGCTGTGCGACGACGACTACGAATACCTCGGGGTTCCTGATCCCAGCCGGGTCAGTACGTTCAAGCATTGCGCCGACATCGTCACCGCCGCCGATCGCAACGGTTACGACAATGTGCTCCTGCCGTCCGGGTACACCCTCGGCATCGATTCCACTGCGTTCGCCGCCGCGATCGCCACGCACACGGAGAACATCAACCTGTTGCTCGCGGTTCGGATGGGTGAGATGTGGCTGCCGCAGCTTGCCCGCCAACTCTCCAGCATCGATCAATTCAGCGGCGGCCGGCTGACGATCAACATCATCTCCTCCGACATCCCAGGCGAAGCGATGGCGTCTGCTCCGCGCTATCAACGAACCCGCGAGTGGATGCAGGTTCTTCGGTCGCTGCTGAACGGCGAGACGATCGACTTCCACGGTGAGTTCGTCGACTTGCAACTCGACCCGGCACGGGTCGGAACCGTTTCGGGGAAGTGCCCACCGATGTACTTTGGCGGCTTCTCCGACGACGCCAAAGATGTTGCCGCTGCTGAGGCAGACGTCTTTCTGACCTGGCCGGACAAGGTGGATTCGGTTCGCGACACCGTCACGGAGATGCGCGGCCGCGCAGACGCGTACCAGCGGTCTTTGGTCTACGGGCTTCGGGCCCATGTGATCGTGCGTGAAACAGAGGCAGAGGCCCGCGCTGCTGCCGATCGGCTGGTGTCCAAGCTCGACGATCAGGTCGGAGCGGAGATCCGCACGAAGTCACTCGACTCGGCGTCGGTCGGCGTGCAACGCCAGGCTGCGTTGCGCGAGGCAGCACCCGACGACGGTTATGTCGAGGCGAATCTGTGGACCGGCGTCGGTCGAGCCCGCAGTGGTGCCGGTGCTGCGATCGTCGGCGATCCAGACCAGGTGCTCGCCAAGCTGCGCGCGTACGCCGACGCAGGGATCGGAGCGTTCATCCTGTCCGGGTATCCCCACCGCGAAGAGTGCGACCTCTTCGCCCGCTACGTACTCCCCAATATCGATCACGCGCCGTTGATGGTTCGGCCGGCCTGAGGTTCAGACCGGCCCGTGCCTTAGCGCAAACCCCAGATGGCGTTGCGGGTCTCGATGTCGAAGAAGTGCATGTTCTCGGTGGAGACCGAGATCTCGATGTCGTCACGCATCCGTACCCGCGACCGCGGGTGAAAACGACCAACAGCGTTGGCGATCCGGTCGCCCAGTTCCTTCTCCGGAGCGTCGGGGTCTCCCGAGTCGACGGTGCTTGCATCGAGACCGAAGTGAACCATGATCTCCGAACCAAGCGACTCGACGAGTGACACCGTGGCCCGAAGGCGACGATCAACTGGCGCGTCCGACGCAATCGCTGCGTCCTCGAAGTCTTCCGGACGAATTCCGATCACGATTCGCTGACCGTCGTACTGGCGAAGTGCCGGGCGGGCGGCGAACGCCTCTGGCCCGATCGAGACGGTTTGGCTACCGAGTGTGACGACCGCACCGTCGCCCTCCAGCTTGAACGAGGCCGAGTAGAGGTTCATCGACGGAGAACCAATGAATGCGGCGACGAACAGGTTGTTCGGGTGGTCGTAGAGGTTCTGCGGAGTGTCGACCTGCTGGAGGTAACCGTCCTTGAGAACAGCGACCCGATCCCCCATCGTCATCGCCTCGATCTGGTCGTGGGTGACGTAGACGGTCGTGACGGCCAGTTCGCGCTGCAGTGCAGCGATCTCGGCGCGCATCTGGACGCGGAGTTTGGCGTCGAGGTTCGAGAGCGGCTCGTCCATCAAGAAGGCCGCAGGCTGGCGCACGATCGCCCGGCCCATTGCGACCCGCTGGCGTTGACCGCCAGACAGTTGGGCTGGTCGGCGGTCGAGGTGCTTGTCCAGTTCCAAGACGGCGGCGGCCTTGCGGACCCGACTGTCGATCTCTTCCTTGGGCACCTTGGCAAGCTTGAGCGCAAAACCGATGTTGTCGTACACCGTCATGTGCGGATACAGGGCGTAGCTCTGAAAGACCATCGCGATAATTCTCCATATGGTAGCTGCCGATCAGATCCTCCACCCCGGCAAGGCGGGCGTGGGGCGCGGGCAGATCGGGGTTGAGCGTCACCATGACCCAGCCC
>JANOQU010000365.1:0-7947 GCA_031422355.1 Actinomycetes bacterium | reverse complement strand
GTTGATCGACGACTACGCCGCGACGAACGTGCACCTCGTTCCGACCCAGATGAAGCGGCTCGTCGACCTGCCCGACGACGTGAAGCAACGCTTCGACGGCTCGTCGCTGCGATTGGTCATCCATGGCGCTGCTCCGTGCGCGCCGCGCGTCAAGCAGGGAATGATCGACTGGTGGGGTCCGATCATCAGCGAGTACTACGGGTCCACCGAGGGGTCGGTCATCACGATGATCGACTCCGAGCAATGGATGGCGAAAGGCGGCAGCGTCGGCCGGCCGCTGCCCACGATGGAGATCATCGTCATCGGTGACGACGGCTCCCGATGCGGGGCCAACGAGTCGGGCACGCTCTACTTCCGCAACGCAATGGGGAGTGACTTCGAGTACCACAACGCGCCGGAAAAGACCGCCGCCTCGCACCTCGAACCGGGCGTCTTCACCACCGGCGACGTCGGGTACCTCGACGACGACGGCTATCTCTGGCTCAGTGACCGTAAGATCGACATGATCATTTCCGGCGGCGTCAACATCTATCCGGCCGAGATCGAGGGCGTACTCGGCGGCCACTCGCTCGTCGCCGATGTGGCCGTGATCGGTATTCCGAACGAAGAGTACGGCGAAGAGGTGAAGGCAGTCGTGGTCGCCGCCGACGGCGTTGCTGCCGACGACGAACTGCGGGCCACGCTTGCCGCGCACTGTCGCGAAAACCTGGCCGGGTTCAAGGTGCCACGCTCCTACGACTTCGTCGCCGAGCTACCCCGCACAGGCACCGGCAAGATTCAGAAAGCCAAGATCCGCCAGCCGTTCTGGGAAGGCCACGAGCGCCAGATCTAGGTCGGCCGTCGCTGTCGTTCACTGTCCGACAATTCACTCCCGTTCGGGAGCGATCAGTCGGACAGTGATTCGGTCGTCGCCGCCGTTGGCTTCACTGTCCGACGATTCACGCCTGTTCGGGAGCGATCAGTCGGACAGACGTGATGGGGGCGACCCGGCCCAACCGATCGCGTTGGCGATGATCCGGCGATAGTTCGGGTCGGCGTAGGTCTGCGGTCCGTCGCCGAATTGGATGTAGGCGATCGGCGACGCGCCAACGGTCTTGGTCCATGCGACCAGGTTGCTGCCGACGGGGTGGAGCCAGTTCGTCCGGTCGTTGCGGTTGCCGCGGATCGCGCGGTCCGCGGAGTAGAAGTTCGTGTCGACGAATTGGTGGGTGCTGCGCATCAGTGGCTGCACCTGGTCCTCCAGCACCGGGTAGAGGTAGACCTCGTCGGTGATCGTGAAGGTGGGTGCGATGCCGGCGCAGATCGGATGGCCGGGGTCGAGGACTTCGATGGTGTGGGTGACGTCGTGGCGGTAGCCCGAGTCGGGGTAGGCGACGCCGGCAAGGGTGGCCGGTTGATAGTGGAAGCGGCCACCGATGATCGACGCGTACTCCTCCCAGGCGGGCCATCCAGCGATTGCGTGATGCAGGAAGACCATCCCCTTGCCAGCGGCGAGCAGCGCCTGGAACGACTCGATGTATCCAGCCGGCGGCATCGCGAACTCTGCGGGTGGATCGCCCCTGGTGAAGGTGATCCCTGGCATGTCGTACATCACGAACACGTCGAAGTCCTTGGCCCGGTTTGGCTGGACGAGGCCCATTGCATCGGGGTGCTCCACGTGGGTCCACTCGATGCCCGCAATGGAGTCGAAGACGTCGAAGAACGCGGGCGCGTCGAAGGGGTGGCCCTTGGTCACGAGTGCAACACGCATGATTTGAACGTTAGTGAACGATCCGTAACAAACTGTCGTCCGGATCTGCAAGGATCTCCCGATGCCCCACGACCCAAGCGCCGCACACCACGCGGGCGATGCCGTCCTGCTGGTTGACGAGCCGCTTGCGCGAGTACGGCGGCTCACACTGAACCGCCCCGAAAAGCGCAACGCGCTCAACGACGCATTGCGGGTTGCCCTGTTCGATGAACTTCGTCGTGCTGATCGCGATCGCAACATTTCGGTGATCGTGATCCGCGGTGCCGGACCGTGCTTCTCGGCGGGTTATGACCTCGGCTCACCGAACAACGATGTCGAACGAGCGATCGCCCATGCCGATGGTTGGTGGAGTCGCCACGTCGTCAACAACTGGTTCGAGATGTGGGACATGCCAACACCGATCATCGGCCAGGTTCACGGCTGGTGCCTCGCCGGCGGGACCGAGTTGGCAGCGGCCTGCGACCTGGTTTACGTCGCAGATGACGCGCAGATCGGGTACCCGCCGGTGCGACTGATGTCGCCTCCCGACATGCAGTGGCAGACCTGGCTGATGGGTTTGCGGCGCGGGATGGAGGCGTTACTCACCGGTGACGCGATGAGCGGCACCGAAGCGGTGGCCGCCGGTATGGCCAACCGGGCACACTCCGCCGATCAACTCGACGATGCCGTGCTGGCCGTCGCCGAACGAATCGCCAAGATCCCGGTCGAGTTACTCGCGTTGAACAAGCGCGCAGCGCATCGAGCAATGGAGGCAATGGGTATCCGCGCCGGCATTCGCGCCACGGCTGACCTTCAGGCGCTCGGCTTCCACCAGCCGCCATCGATCGAGTACCTCAAGTCGTTCGCAGAGGTCGGTGTCTCCAAGGCCCTCAGTGCTCGCGATCGTGCATTCAACGACTACCGCGAAGCCGACGAGACCGGTCCAACCTGATGAGACCCAACGCACTATCAACGTCAACCAAGCCCCGAAAGGATCATTGCCGATCATGAACAACACGAACAGCAACAGCGAGTGGATCGGTGACTCGACGCTCGGCGAGCGCTTCCCAGCTTGGACGCGCGGCAACGCGGCCGACGTCTTTCCGTCCCCGTTCAGTCCACTCGGCAAAGACCTAGTGCTCCAACAGGGGATGTCGACGGGTTTGCGTGATGCCTACACCGCACTTGGAGCGCTGAGCTACAACGAGTTCGAGGACCCAGACGCGCCCGACTTATTCAAGGTGTTTGGCGGCTACGTCTACAACCCGCTGACCCTGACGCGCATTCTTGGTGCCCGGATGCCGGGAGCATCACCGGAGATGATCGACAAGGCGTTTTTCGACGAGCGCGACGAGGTGCCGCCGTACGAGGAGCAACCCTGGCATCAGTCGCCGGTCCATGAGGCGCGGCTCGGCGAATCGATGGCGTGGGCGATGTCGGCGACTGCCTTGCCAGAGTTGGATGCCGACCGCGCCCTCGCCCGAGCACAGCGCGAGCAGCGGCCAGATCTAGCTTCGATCACCGACGCAGCGCTACTTGCACGGGCGCGCTCGATGGTGGCGCTCGTCCAGCAGACCTTCGAGAACGCGATGCGAGTGTCTTCGCTGGCTTCCCTCGGACCGGGTGCGCTCGATGCGATCTGCGAAGGCCTCGGCGACAAGAGCCTGTCGATCAGATTGCTGGCTGGGATCGAGGTGGACTCAGCCGCTCCGTCGCACGCAATGTGGGATCTCGGACGGTTGGCCCGTGCAACGCCGGTCGTCGCTGCAGCGTTCGACGCCGGCGCCGACGAGGTGCTCGATCAACTCAGTCGATCTGAAGCACCCGAAGCCGGCGACTTCCTGGAACGGTTCGAGGAGTTTTTGTTTCAGTTCGGCGCCCGGGCCCAGAACGAGTACGACCTGATCTCGGTTTCGTGGGAGGTCAGGCCGCGCATCGCGTTGGCAGCGATCGATCTGATGCGGCGCTCCGACCCTGCCCAGGCACCCAGCATCCGCAACCCGGCAGCAGTGGCCGAGCGCGATCGCATCGCCTCTGACATCCGCCAGAAGGTGGCGGGCGACCCAGAGACGGCCGGACTGTTCGAAGCGGCGATGGGTTCGGCGCAACTTTTCCTGAGTGGCCGCGAGCGGGCCAAGACCAACGTGGTGATCATCATCAACGAGATTCGGGTCGCTCTACGCGAGTTCGGCCGTCGGCTGGTCGAGCGAGGCGTCATCGACCAGATTGAGCAAGTATTCATGGTGAGCAATGCCGAACTCAATGCGTTGCGCCACCACCCCGAAACCCTCACCGGGATCATCAGCGAACGCTGGCAGCAGTATCAATCGTTGTTCGACTTCGAACCCGTGTTCATCGTCAACGGGTCGGTACCTGCATTGTCGGACATGACCCGCCGAGGCCAGCAAGCTGTCACGACAGCAGCGATCGGCACTGTGTTGAAGGGTGCTGCTGGTTCAGGCGGCATCGCGACTGGGCGGGCGCGGGTGGTCCTCGATGCTGCCGACCCGGAGGGGCTGGAGCCGGGCGACATTCTCGTCGCACCACAGACCGATCCGTCGTGGGTGCCGTTGTTCGTGGCCGCCGCCGGTGTCGTCGTCAACGTCGGCGCGATGGGAAGTCACGCAATGATCGTGTCGCGCGAACTCGGCGTCCCCTGCGTTGCATCCGTGGCCGGCGCGACCCGCCTGATCCCCGACGGCGCAACCATCACCATCGACGGCAACGCCGGAACGGTGACCATCGACGCACTGCCCAACTGAACTGCGTCAGAGTTCGAGTGGCAACTATGGATCGCTGTACTTGTTGAAATGAAGTAGATCGACAAGCACAGAACTGTACGCTTGGACTCATGGTCTGGCCGTCGGTCATCTACGAGCCCCAGGTGTGGGACTGGAAGGGCGAGCGTTCTCGCTCACGTGAGGATCGCCTGTTCCGCGGCTTCAATGCCGGCGTGCCAGCCTTTATCGCAGGGATTGACACCCGTATCGACGGACCGACCGGCGCAATCCTGGAGGACGCCGTCGTTGCCATCGCAGCGCTCGACAACTCTGCGAACTCGCATCTGGCGTCGGTGGCCGGTGCGTTGCTCCGATCCGAGTCGGTCGGCTCTTCAAAGATCGAGCATCTGGACACAAACGCTCAACTCTTGGCGATGGCGGCGATCGGCAGCTTGAAATCGACCTCCGCAGCGGCACAGGTTTGGGCGAACGTCGAGGCGATGGAGCTTGCGTTGAAACTTGGCCGCCAAGGCGACTTCACCGTCGACACCATCTTGGCGATCCACGACGCGCTCATGAAGGACGACCCCGTCGAGGGCGTCTGGTCTGGCCGTGTCCGGAACATGCAGAACTGGATCGGCGGCTCTGACGAGTGCCCGCGCAATGCCGTGTTCATCCCGCCCGTCCCAGACCGTGTCGGCCGGCTCCTCGACGACCTTGCTGCGTTCTGCCGGCGGACGAACATTCCCGGTCTCGTGCAGGCTGCGGTTGCGCACGCGCAGTTCGAGACCATCCATCCGTTCACAGATGGCAACGGCCGCACCGGTCGGGCGATCATCCACACGATCTTGCGGCGCCGCAACGTTGCGTCGAACGTTGTCGTTCCGACATCTGCTGCGCTGTTGGCACGTGTCGATTCGTACTTTGATTCGCTCGGCAGCTACCGCGCGGGCGATCTCGGCAGCTATCTCTCCCATTTCGCTGCAGCGACCCGTCGCGCCGCCGACGAGGCCGTTCTGCTGGGCGTTCATCTCGCAGCCGTCACCGCCGAATGGGATGAGATCGTTCGCCCAAGGCCAGGGTCAGCCGTTGCCGCGCTGATGGCTTCACTACTCCGCCAGCCGGTCATGTCGGCAAGCCATCACGGTGCTGGCGATGTCGATGCGGCTGGCCTCTACCGGGCCGTTGATCGTCTCGTGTCGGCGGGCGTGTTGGTCGAGGTGACCGATTTCAAGCGGAACAGGTTGTGGGTCGCTCCGGACGTGACGTCCGCGTTGGACGACTTCAATCGCCGGATCGGGAAACGCCAAGACCGGCGCTGACAGATTCCTGTTCAGCGACTGGCACAGCGGGGGCGGCATCGCGCTTGTCGGAGCGTCGCCTGGCAACTTTCACGACACCCTGACGGCTTGCGAGAGCAACGGCGAAGATCAGCGTCAGACCCTCGAATGTGGGTTGCATCCAATCGATTTCGCGCGGGTACCGAAGGCCGATCCCCTTGATCCCGAACGCCAGGGTGTAGACCGCGATCAGCGTTCCCCATACGTTCGGACGACCCTTCAGTTGGCTGGCACCGAAGAACGCAGCACCGACTGCCGTGAAGAGCAACGGGGGGCCGACCGAGTTGCTGAACGTCGCAAACTTCCACGAGTAGACCAATCCGGCGAAGCCGGCAATCGCAGCCGAAGCGACCAACGAACCCCACGCGATCCGGTCGACCTTGACGCCGGACAACCGCGCCGCCTCGGGGTTGCCGCCGGTCGCGAACATATGCCGACCAACGGGTGTGTGCTCCAGCACGTACCAGACGAGCAAGGCAACCAAGAGTCCGTAGAGGAAGTAGTAGGGGAGCGAGATCTCGCTGTTGGTGCCTGGCCAGCGGAAGGAAAAGATGGACTTCTTGCCGAAGTTCACGTAGCTGGTACCGAATGCCTTGGTGATCTGGCCGCCCTCGTGGATCTTGCGGATCAGTGCAGCGATTACCTGGCTCATGCCAAGCGTGGCGATGAAACTGTTGACTCGCAGCTTGACGACGATGAACCCGTTGATGAATCCAACGACGATGCAGACGGCCATGCCGACCAATGCCCCGACGCCATCGGGCAGGTCCGTCTCGAGCGCCATCTTGTTGACGATCACCAAGCACAGGGCCATGTTCGCCCCGATCGACAGGTCGAACGTTCCGGTGATCAGTGGCACCAGGAAGGCGAGGGCCAGCATGCAGACGATCACCTTCTCGGTGAGCACGAATTCGATGCTCCCGTTCCATGTCAGAAAGCTGCTCTCCGTCAATCCGAAGACGATGAAGAAAACGGCGATGAGATAGAGGCCGCTGAACCGGTCGAAGCCCAACCGCGCGAACCGTCCTTTCGTCGGCTTCTGGTCGTTCGCCGCAACGTCTGGATCAACCGCTGCTGATGTCATTGGGCTACTTCTTTCGTGGTGCGGAGTTGGGCTCGTTCGACGGCTTCGGTCGTCATGTCGGTGCCGGAGAATTCCTCGACGATCGATCCGCCGACCATGATGATGATGCGATGAGCCACACGCACCAACTCGTCGGTGTCGGTCGAGACGACCAACACGGCTGCGCCCTGTTGCGCTGCCTGATCGATCAGTTTCAGGATCTGTTCCTTGGCGGCGACATCGATCCCTGACGTTGGTTCGTCGAGCACGAGCACTGTTGGCTCCAAGCGCAAGCTGCGACCGAACAGAACCTTCTGCTGGTTACCGCCGCTCAGCGCCGTGATCGGCGTTGCCGGGCTGGACGTTTTGATCGAGAGGCGATCGATCAACTCGACGCACTCGGTTGCTTCTTCCCTGTGGCGCAGCCTGCCCCGTCGCCAGTTGCGATGCACATTGGCGAGGGTCATGTTGTGGGTGACCGAGGCCAGCGGAATGATTCCTTGCGTGGCACGATCAGCCGGAACGAAAGCCATGCCGGCTCGAATCGAGTCGCGTGGTGCGAAGTTCGCGATCAGTCTGCCGGCCACGGCGACTTCGCCGGCTTCGCTCGGCTTCTGTCCGGTGATGAGCGGGGCGACCATCTCCCGACCGGATCCGGTGATGCCTGCCACCCCGACGACCTCGCCAGGTAACACGTGCAGGTCGAGGCCAGCGATTGATCCACCGGTCAATCCGGTGACGCGCAAGCCACCGGAGGCTCCGGGCTTGGCTTCCGAACTGTGACGGCTTCGAACGAGTCGATGCCCGATCATCAACTCGATCACTCGCTCGTGGTCGAGTTCGGAAGTCGGGGCAGTCGTGACTCGCCGACCGTCGCGCAACACGGTGACATCGTCGGCGATCGCGAAGACTTCGTCGATGTGGTGCGACACGTAGAGCAGCGCAACCCCCTGCTCTTTCATCAGCCTGATCGCCGTGAACAGCCGCTCGACATCGGCACCGGGTAGCGATGCCGTCGGCTCATCCAGCACGAGCAGATGAGCGTTCTCTCGCCAACCGTGCATCGAACGAGCCAGAGCAACGGCGGTCTTCTGC
>JANOQU010000364.1:0-4754 GCA_031422355.1 Actinomycetes bacterium | reverse complement strand
GGAGGATTTCGGTGACGGTCTTGAAACCACGAGCGTGATCGTCCCGATCGACTACGACGATCCATCGCTCGGTACGTTCGATCTGTTCGTGATGCGCCATCCCGCGGCCGATCCGGACAAACGAATTGGCTCACTGCTGGTCAACCCTGGGGGCCCGGGCTTCGGCGGCGCGATTCTCGCCCAAGTTGCAGAAAACGTCTACAGCCAGGATCTCTTGGATCACTTCGACATCATTGGGTTCGACCCCCGCGGCACCGGCCTCAGCACTCCGACCATTGACTGCATCGACGACTACGACCGGTACTTCGGCACCGAGTATGACGGATTGACCGACGAAGAGGCCAAGAAGTTGTCGCAGGAATTGGCGGTCGAGTTCGAAGCAAAGTGCCAGGAGAACAACGACGCGATCCTGGAACACGTCGGCACCAACAACGCGGCGCGTGACATGGACTCGATCCGTCAGGCGTTGGGCGAAGAAACAATCACCTACTTCGGATTCAGCTATGGCAGCGAACTCGGCGCGACTTGGGCAACGCTGTTCCCCGACACCGTCCGGGCAGCCGTCCTCGACGGTGCCGCAGATCCGAATGCAGATTCGCTGGAGGGCAGCCTGCAGCAGTCGCGCGGCTTCGAGAAATCGCTCAACACCTTTCTCGCCCAATGCAGCGATGATCCGTCGTGCGCTTTTCACAACGACGGCGACGCTGAGGGCGCCTACGACGCACTCCTCGATTCGTTGAGCGAGACGCCAGTGCCCAGCGATCCCGGCCGTCCCGACGTCGAGACCGGAATTGCGACCTCCGCCGTCATCCAGGCGATGTACACCCAGACGCTGTGGCCACAACTGGCCCAAGCGTTGGCCGACGCCCAGAACGGCAGCGGGAGCGGACTGCTGGCGCTGTACGACGGGTACTTCCAGCGCCAACCCGATGGGTCCTACGACAATTCGCTTGAGGCGTTCCAGGTGATCTCGTGCGCAGACACCGTAGAACGCCTCACAGTTGCGGAAGAGGACGAGCTTGCACCGCTGTACGTGGAGGCCGCGCCGCGGCTGTACGGCGAATCCGAGGGCGGGAGCTACTTCTGCACCTTCTTCCCCGACAGCATCGAGCCGCGGGCCGAGATCACCGGTGCCGGAGCTGGCCCGATCCTGGTCGTTGGGACCACAGGAGACCCGGCAACCCCGCTGGAGAGCAGCCGCAAGATGGCCGAGGCCCTCGAGGGGGGCGTGTTGTTGACCGTCGACGCAGAGCAGCACACCGGCTACGATGTCAATGAGTGTTCGATGGCGACAGTCGACGCGTACCTGATCGACCTCACGGTCCCCGACGCCGACGCCGCGTGCTGACCGTGGGACTTCCTGTCGCCGCTGACCACGGTCGGTCCGCTGAGGAAGAACACCGTCAAATTCTTCGCGCAGCGCTTCGCAGCGATGTCCTCGGCACGTTCCGAATGCACTGACGCCAGCCCGACCAACCCGGAAAACCAAACGGTCCGAACCCAACCGGGTTCGGACCGTTTCCTATCTCCTGAGAGATGACACTGGCGGAAGGGGTGGGATTTGAACCCACGGAGACGCAGAACGCCTCAACGGTTTTCGAGACCGGCCCATTCGTCCGCTCTGGCACCCTTCCGCCTGGCAGGTTAGCGGGCGCAGCAGCGACCGCGGGCATCGATTCCGCACGACGCTGATCTCCTGGCGGAACTCGGCTTCATGCCTCGCGTCTATCGCACGCTCCTTGCCACAACTTGACCCTCAAGTCGCGGATCTTTTGCTCAAGATTGTCGCAAGAGCGCCGATTGATATCTCGTGGCGGACCTCACCATGATCAACCCAAATCTCAGTACGGCGGCCTCTCCGTCGCTCGCTTCGCTGCTCCATGAGCGCCTTGATCCGCAAGCCATCTTGAACTCAGTCGTGCGTTCAGTGGCCGGTGTGATCGGAGCCGCCCTGGCGAGCGCAGACGGGCGCAGCGTCGCTCACTCTGACCATTTGAATCACGACCCGAGCCGGGCGGCGATGATCGCCGCCACGATGGGCCTTGCCGGGCAATTGATCGGCGTGGTCGGTGGCCGTCAACTGGAGGAAGTCATCGTGCGGTCCGAAACCGGATTCGTCATCGTCTACGCCGTGGGAACCGAGGGTGTCTTGACTGTCCTCGCACGGCCGAGCACCAACCTGCACCACATCAACACCGAAGTGCGCTCCCGCTTGGAGAGCCTTCGTAGCGTCGTCAGGGCAGGTCGTTGACATGAGCGGACCACAGGAACACACCTTCAAGATTCTGGTCACCGGTCCGTTCGCGGCCGGCAAGACATCACTGATCCAGGCAATTTCGCAGAGCCCGGTCGTCACCACCGAAGTGGCCACCACGGGTGAGGAAGCAGTCGTCAAGGCCAACACCACGGTGGCGATGGACTTCGGCACATTTGCCCTGAGCCCGCTCGACGAGGGTGACGACCTCGTCCACCTGCTGATGTTCGGAACACCCGGACAAGAGCGGTTCCGTTTCATGACCGACATCCTCAAAGCAGACGTCGACGTCGTCACGTTCGTCGTTGACGCTCGGGCGCCAGCCAGCTTTCAGGAAGCGAGAGGAATGCTCGCACTGGTGATGAACGACCTCCAAGTCCCGCTGGTGATCGCAGTGAACCGCTGCGACGATCCGGACCAGGCCAGGGCAGTCGCCGACTACCTCGGCGCAGCGCCGAGCGTGCCAGCGATTCCCTGCCAACTGATCGACCCCGAATCCGGTCGCGAAGTGGTCGCCGAAGTTCTTGTTGCCCTACTCCAATCAACCGATCTCGCTCTTGCTACGCAGGGAGGTGCGTCATGACCATGATGCGCGATAACCAACTCGATGACCGGGTCGCTCCGGCTTCGTCAACTCGCGGCGACGTCATCCCGCCCTCCGTTCGAACGGCGTGGGATGTCATCGAAGAGGCATGCGTCGCCCGAATCACTGGTGAGATGACCCTGACCACGGGTGCTCCGCACAAGACACGTGTCTATGTGAACAACGGGCTGGTCTATTTCGCCGAGCACGACGCCGACGAGAACCTTGCCAGCCGATTGGTCCGTGCCGGTGCTCTCGATTCCGATCAGCTGCAGCGTGGAGCCATTCGACTCAACGGCGCCGAGCACCTCGGCCGACTCTTCGAGCGAGACTCCACGATCGATCGCGACGCAGTCGAGATCGCCGTCGAAATGATCACCGAGCAGACGCTTACCGATGTCGCAGAGGAACCCGTTGCGTCATATCGGACCGCGATCTATCGCCACCATCCGAGTGGCATTGCGCGCTGGTTCAGCTCGCAACATTCCACCGACGAAGACTTCGGTGCCACGCAACGCTCGCCAGAACACCTGGCGACGGTCATCCCGATCTCGGCCCCGGTCTCGGTAGCGCCCGTCTTCGAAGCCCCGGTCTTCCAAGCCCCGGTCATCGAAGCCCCGGTCGTCGAAACGCCCGCCGTCGAAACCTCGGTCATCGAACCCTCAGTCGTCGAAACGCCCGTCGTCGAAACGCCCGTCGACGAACCCTCAGTCGACGAAACGTCCGTCGACGCAGTCGACATCGGTGATGACGACATGGCGATGTTCGAGCTTGCAGTCAACGACTTCACTACCTCCGGTCCGAAAGAATCGCCTGAGGACCTGGACTCGGCGTCGACATCGGACTCTGTCGACCAACCCATGGCATTCTGGCCGTCATACGGCGAAGCGTCGGTCGCAGCCGAAACCCTCGCACCAGATGTCGCATTGACCGAGAAGACGGCGACTGAACTCGCGTCGATCGACCTGGCGGAAGTCGATGCCGTAGCAACCGAGCAGTTGCTGATAACGACAGGCGAATGCGAGGTAGTGGATGACGCTTCGTTTTTCGCCGTCGCAGCCGAGGTCGAACCCCTCGTCGCAGAACTCGCGGCATGGTCGTCCGCAACGCCGGCTACCGCTCGAGCAGCCGTCACCGACATCGACACCTTCGAGCCGGTCGTCGAAGTCTGGATCGCTGACCGTTCCGAGACCGCTGTGCTCGCCCTTGTCGAGTCACCCATCGACCCGGCAGTCAACGATTTCGCCGGGGCCCCCGCCGGCGAGGTCCAAGTCTCAGACAACCAGGCCAGCCACGGCGTCATCGGTCTTTTCGATTTGAGCGAACCGGTTCCAACAAGCGGCTCGTCCGATTTACCCAGCCCGTGGGATGCACCCGTCGCGGCGATTCCGCACGATGTGATTGCGATCGACGTGAGTCGGACTGATGTCACCGAACGTGACGTTCGTGGACTGGACGTGACCGACACAATCATTCTGGACAGCTCGGCCGAACTCGCTGAAACTGCGGCTGTTGAGACCCCAGTCCTGCCACCGGCAACGAGCCAGTCTTTGTTGCCAATCTCGCAGCAGTCGACGGTCGACCGCACGGTTCCCACCGTGATCGCCAACGCCCGTCCAGACGTGGTCGTCAGCTCAGATGGCCCGCGATTGCCCGGTCTGAGCGTCGCTCTCGATGCTGACGTCAAATCGGTGTCTCCCATTGTTGTCGAGGATGCGACGCGGACCGACCTCACTGCCCTGGCTGCCGCAATCGCCGCTGTTCCGACACCTGCCGCGGCGGCAGCGCCTGAGCCTCCCCCGGCATCGCTCACTCCACAGCCATCGCCGGCATCGCTGACGTCGCTCACATCACTGACATCACTGACATCACTGACGTCACTGACATCACTGACATCGATGACCCCGCAAGCGGCCG
>JANOQU010000363.1:0-3213 GCA_031422355.1 Actinomycetes bacterium | reverse complement strand
CGGTCACCACCGAGGCGCTGGGTCCCGATGACTCCTACGAATCGATGATGAAGCGCTGTTACGACGATTCGGCTGCGCAGATCGAGATCGAGTTGCGCGCCGGCCGCGATGTCGCTGTGCTGTGCGAAGGCGACCCGCTCTTCTATGGGTCATACATGTACCTCCACAACCGGCTCGCTGATCGGTACCCGGCCACGGTCGTGCCCGGAATCTCGTCGCTGACTGCTGGTGCCGCCGCCGTATCGAGGCCACTGGCATGCGGCGACGAACTGCTCAGCGTGCTGTCGGGCGTGATGACGACCGAGGTCCTCAAGGAAGCTCTGACGGCATGCGACGCTGCCGTCATCATCAAGCTCGGTCGGAATTTGACCAAGGTTCGTGACGTGATCGAGTCGGTCGGCTTGATCGACAGGGCCTGGTACGTGGAACGCGCCTCGCACGACGTAGAAGTGTGCTGCCCACTTGCTGATGCCAACGCTGCGACGGCCCCCTACTTCTCGATGATCGTGATACCGAGCGCCGTCGCTGGTCTGCGCTGACCGTTTTGGTGGCTGAGCCGATGCATCCCGAATCCGGTCAGCCCGAAACGACGCGTCCCGGCTCGATCGCCGTCGTCGGTCTCGGTCCCGGCCGAATCGAATGGATGGTGCCAGAGGCAGCCGCCGTCATCGACGACGCGACTGATCTGATCGGGTACCAGACCTACCTCGACATGATTCCGGCTGCGCTATTGCGCGACCAGGTGGTCCACGGCTCCGACAACCGAGAGGAACTCGACCGGTCGCGTCATGCGTTGGCTTTGGCAGCGAAGGGTCACAGGGTCGCCGTGGTCTCTTCCGGCGATCCCGGCGTGTTTGCGATGGCAGCAGCGTTGTTCGAGGCCCAGTCGGCCTTGGACGCAGAGTCAGCGTGGTGCGACCTGGACATTCTGGTCGTACCCGGTGTGACTGCCGCGCTCGCAACCGCCGCCCGCATCGGCGCCCCGCTCGGCCATGACTGGTGCTGTCTTTCGCTGTCCGACAACTTGAAGCCATGGTCGATCATCGTCAAGCGCCTCACCGCCGCGCTCGATGCCGACTTCGCGATCGCGCTCTACAACCCTGTTTCTCGTCACAGACCGACTCAACTTGTTCATGCGTTCGAGATTGTTCGCCAATTCCGTGAGCCGTCGACTCCGATCATTCTCGGTCGCGATGTCGGCCGGCCGGGCGAAGCGGTTTCGGCAGTTGAACTGAGTCAACTCGATCTTGACCGGTGCGACATGCGCACGATGATTCTGATCGGCTCCTCAACGACCAGGATGATCGAGGTCGGCGGTCGAACTCGCGTCTTCACTCCTCGTTCCTACCCGTTCTCGTCCGTGCCGCCGGTTCACTCGCTTCGGGCTTGAGCGGCGATCCAGGCGAGAACAGCGGGAACATTGGAGACCGTCGGCGTCCCAGGTGAGTCCGGCCGGCCGACCATCACGACGTGGATGCCCAGGCGCCTGGCTGCGACCAATTTTGCTGCCGTCGCAGTGCCACCGCTGTTCTTCGAGACGATCGTATCGATCTCGTGCTCCCGCATCAGTTGAATCTCGCCGTCGACGGTGAACGGGCCGCGGCCCAGAATCGACGTTGCTCGAGCGAATCCTGTGAGGTCGGCCGGATCGATCGACCGAACCACGAAGTCGATCTCGTCCTGTTGGCAGAACGGCGCCAGTTCTTGACGGCCGGTGGTCAGCAGCACCTTTCTCGACCCGAGAGCGATGAGCGCAGCAGGGGCGAAGCTCAATGACGGAACCTCGGTCCATCGATCACGGGGGACAGGAATCCATGGGGGACGCAGCATTCGGATCAGCGGCGTCTGCGTCGCCCGGCACGCGGCATCGGCGTTGTACGGCATGATCGCTGCGAACGGGTGAGTCGCGCAGACCATGGCGGTGATCTCATGATCGTCGATGAATCGGGCGAGACCGGTGGATCCGCCGAATCCTCCGACGCGGACGGACACGCTGCCCCGGGAATCGATCTCGGTCGCGCTGACCGTTCGGCCGGCCAGCGAAAGCACCGTGTCGACACCAGCATCACGAAGTTCGTCGGCCAGCTGTCGAGCTTCGCTCGTGCCGCCGAGCAGCAGGACTCGACGGGGTCGTGTCACGTTCCGGCGGAGCGAAGGGCACGATCGGCGAGGAAGCCGAAAGCGGTACCGGTGACAATCCAGAGCAAACCGTTGCCGGCCAACGAATCGATCCGGAAGTGCCAGATCAGATTCGCTGGGACATCGATCGGATCCGGGTTTGCCGGAGCGATCAAGTACGCAGCGGTCACACAGGCCAGGTAGCCGCCGGCGACGGCCGCAAATCGGGTTGCTCCGTCAATGCCGCGTGCCGTGAGCCGTTGCCAGAGTTCCCATGCGCCGACCGCAAGCCCGATCGAGACCACGAGCAACAACAGGTACGACACGGTGCGCTGCCCGACCGTGTCTGGATCGCCGACTGCCGGCGGATTCGCCGGATACTTCAATTGCGGCACCAGCACCCACGCGACGAACGCAACGACGGCGAGCTTGATCGAACGCGAGAAGGCCGTCCGGCCGGGCAGCGCCCGCCACAGAGCAGCCGCAACGACCGCGAAGATTACGCCCAGAAGGACGCCATAGATGATCGCTGCGAGCATCCCGCCCGCAACCTGTGTCGTTCGCGAGAACATCTCGTCACTGCCGCCGCCGGTCTCGTTGGCCGCTTCGATCTCCAGTGCAATGTCGATCTGGCGTGCTGTGACGAGCGCTTGGAAGAGTGCGGCGGCGAGGCCGCCCAGCGCTCCGGCCGCAGCCCCGCGCCAGAGAAATGCCTTGATCCCATTCATTCGATTGTCTCCGTATGGGATCGGGCCGGGCCGAGATCAGTGACAGGGAAAGCCGAGCGAGTGCCGGCCGTCGTGGAAGAACTCGTGGAGCGTCTCCCACTGGGTGAGCAGCCAGCCGTTCTCCTGCAACATCAAGAATGATCCGAGCATTGCCAGACCGAGAACTGCCCAGGACCACATCGGAACATCGACATTGATCGACTCTGCTGGGCTCTGCACTGGAGGATGAATGGTGGCAGTCATGCTTGCCTTCTTTCCATGAACTCGTGGACGAACGTGCGCAACCGGTCTCCTGGCTCTGAGATCGACGCTCCACCCACCTTCCCAGGCTGACGCCCAGTGGCAATTCGGGTCTTGCTTCCCCATC
>JANOQU010000362.1:0-6591 GCA_031422355.1 Actinomycetes bacterium | reverse complement strand
ACCACGAGATCAGGAACTCCAGCGCCAGATCCAGGGTCCAGTAGGCAATGAATCCGCCGAGCGCGAACAGAATGATCGTCGACATGATGAACGGGATCGCGTACTTCTTCTCTTTGGCGTGCAGACCAGGAACGACAAAGCGCCAGATCTGCCACAGGATGACGGGGAACGCAAGAAAAAGCCCGCCGTAGAGCGAGATCGAGATTCGAGTCGAGAAGCCGTCGAGCGCGCTCAGCGTCGACAGCTTGCCGCTACAGAAATCAGGCCCTTTGCGCTCACACAAGTCGGTGTAGGGGCGAGACAGGAACCGCAGCACCGGGTCATAGAACGCCATGACGACGATCACGCCGACGACCACCGCCAACGCGGCTCGGACGATCCGAGTTCGCAGTTCTGCGAGGTGATCGCGCAGGGTCATGCGGTCCTCGGGACCATTCAATTCCGGGCGAGGTTCGCCCTTGAACGGGTTCTTCACGCAGGAACCTCGTCGGCATTGTCAGCACTGTCGGCATTGTCGGCCGGGGCAGCACTGTCGGCCGGGGCAGCACTGTCGGCGCCACCGACCGGCGTGCCATTCGTGAGTCGGAGGTCGGGAGACGTCGCGTCGACCGGAGTTGCCTCGCTAGTTGGGGTCGCGGCCACGTCCATTGGATGCTTGGGCCAGCCTGTTGGACCATTGTTGACGGGCTTGGCCACTACTGGCTTGTCGATCGTTGGTTTGGCGACTGCTGGCTTGGCGACTTCGGGCTTGGCCGCTGGCGGCGTCTGGTCAGCCATGCTGGCGGAGACCGGCTTCTCGTTGGCGCCGCTGTCGATGTCGAACATTGCCGACTTCTTGGCCATTTCAGCGGTTTCGCGCAGTTCACGCATCGGCTCGTCGAGCACCGACTTCATCTCACTCTGGAAGCCAGTTGTCATCTTCTTGAAGTCGGCATACGCCTTGCCTGCTTTGCGCATTGCCTCTGGCAGCTTGTCGGGTCCGAGCACGACGAGCGCGATGACGACCAGAAAGATCAGCTCGCTGCCGGACAGATTGAACACGTTGCCGAGTCTACGGGGAGATCGTTGGGACACGAAGGCGGGTTCGGGCCGCATCGAGGGGGATCCACTGACACAATGAGAGGCGATGCAACAACGCCTCCCCTCCCTGTTGGATCACCCGATTGCGTTCGCCCATCGAGGCGGAAAGGCCCACGCCGCCGAGAACACCATCGAAGCATTCACACTCGGATTGAAGCTCGGTGCGACAGGAATCGAGAGCGACGTGTGGCTCACCAGCGATGGTGTGCCCGTGCTCGAACACGATGGCTTTGTTCGCCATTGGATGCAGAAGCGGCCGATCGGAGAGTTGCGGAGAAGCCAACTTCCGTCGTTCGTCCCGACGCTGGCGGAATTGCTCGAGGAGTGTGGTTCGTCGTTTCATCTCTCGCTCGACTTAAAGGGTCCAGAGGTCGGCGTGGCCGTGTTGGACACTGTTCGCGAGATCGCGCCAGACCTACTCCCCCGGCTGTGGCTGTGTCACCCGACATGGCAGACGTTGCTGCCGTTGCGGTCCAGCCTGGATGGTGCCAAGTTGGTCGACTCGACCAGGTTGGGGCGGATCAAGGAGGGCCTCGAGCGCCGAGCGGCCACGCTCGCCAGTGAGGGTATTCACGCTGTCAACATGCATCACACCGACTGGAACGGGGGCCTCGTGTCGTTGTGTCATCGTTTCGGCCTGTGTGCGATTGCGTGGGATCTTCAGCACGAGCACGTGTTGCGTCCCGTGCTACGGATGGGAATCGACGGTGTGCACAGCGATTGGGTCGACCGAATGATGGACGCCTATCGCAGCGAACTCGGGGCACCGCAGCTCTAACCGGTCGGCGGCATCGGCTCTCAGTGCAGCCGAGGTCCGACCGACAATTAGCTCCTGTTCGGGAGCGATCAGTCGGACACTCCGTCGGTGGTCACGGCCGGTGGCTTCACTGACCGACAATTCACGCTTGTTGAGGAGCGATCAGTCGGACAGTGCGTTGTCCGCCAGCCGCCGGAAACAGCTTTCTGGGGCTCTAGAGCCACTGCCAGTTGTCTTTGGGCCAGATGACGACGAACGCCCGTCCGACGATCTTGTCGTAGTCGACTGGTCCGAGGCCACCTCGACTGTCGCCCGAATTCGGACGATTATCACCCATCACGAACACGTGCTCGGGCTCGATCTTCAACGGACCGTAATTCGCTGCGCCGCAGTTCGATGCGCTCGTGAGGGCGGGATCGAGGTAGGGCTCATCGAGCACTCGATCGTTGATGTAGACCACGCAATTCTTGATCTCGATCGTCTCGCCGGGTAGGGCAATGACGCGCTTGATCAAATCTCGTTCCTGGACGCCGACGCCTTCTTCGAGCACGACCACATCACCGCGATTCGGGTCGTGGAGGTCATAGGAGAGCTTGTTGACGAGGACCCGATCGAGATCATGCAACGTTGTGTCCATCGAGTGACCTGACACGTAGAACTGTTGGACGACGAACACCTTCATCACCACGGCTGCGGTGATCGCAATCGCAACCACGATCAGCCATTCGCGAATGGACTTGGCCAGTCCGCGTGGTGCTCCACCGGTACCGTCGGGGACGACTTCACCGGTGTCGTCGGCAGCGTTCTGGTTCATATCGGGGCTCGAGTCCGGGTTGAAAGCAGTGTTAGGGCCGGGGTCGGTGACTGCGGCTGCATCGAGCAACGGGTCTATCGCTGTCGTTGTCGATGACTCTTGGTTGGACATGCGTCTTCAACCGTACCGGCTCGACGGCGCAGAGTAACGGCAACGGCAGCGGCCGTTCAGAGCGATGCGATCAGCTTCTCGACGCGCTCGTCGCGACTCTTGAAGGGGTCCTTGCACAACACCGTGCGCTGGGCCTGATCGTTGAGTTTGAGGTGCACCCAGTCAACGGTGTAGTCACGCTTTCGTTCCTTGGCCCGCTTGATAAATTCCCCGCGGAGGCGGGCACGAGTGGTCTGGGGCGGTACGTCGACTGCTGTCGCGATGTCCTCGTCGGTGCACATCCGTTCGACCATGCCCCGGTCCTGCATCTTGTAGAACGGGCTGCGTTCCCGGCTCACGTCGTGATACTGCAGGTCGAGCAACTGCACCTGCGCGTGGCCAAGCGGCAAGTCGTGCTTGGCACGGTAGGCCTCGATCAGCTTGTGCTTGATCACCCAGTCGACCTCGCGGTCGAGTTTGAGCGGATCGTTTTCGATTGTCGAAACACAGTGTTCCCACATTTCGAGAGCCTTCTGCTCCATTGGCGGAAAGCCCTTCGTGTCGGCGTAGCGCAGCGCACGGTCGAGGTACTCGCGCTGGATGTCGAGAGCACTGACTTCTCGACCGTTGGCCAACTTCACTTTTCGGCGGCACGTCATGTCGTGGCTGATCTCGCGGATCGCACGAATTGGGTTTTCGAGTGTCATGTCACGCAGTACGACCTGCGGATCCTCGACCATTCGCAGCATGCAGGCAGCCGCGCCAACCTTGACGAACGTGGTGTACTCGCACATGTTGCTGTCGCCAACGATGACGTGCAGTCGCCGATATTTCTCAGCGTCGGAATGTGGTTCGTCGCGAGTGTTGATGATCGGTCGGCTTCTCGTCGTTGCCGACGACACGCCTTCCCAGATGTGCTCGGCCCGCTGAGCGATCGAGTACAGCGGTCCCCTGGCTGTCTGTAGAACCTTGCCCGCACCGGTATATATCTGACGACTGACCAGGAACGGAATCAGGACCTCGGCGTAATGACCGAGGTCTTCGCGGCGGCTGGTGAGGTAGTTCTCGTGGCAGCCATAGCTGTTGCCAGCCGAATCGGTGTTGTTCTTGAAGAGGTAGATCGTGCCGCGGATGCCCTCTTCGCGAAGCCGTTGCTCGGCAGACTCGACCAGGCTCTCAAGGATTCGTTCGCCGGCTTTGTCATGCACGACCAGGTCGTACAGCGAGTCGCATTCCGGAGTCGCGTACTCTGGGTGCGAGCCGACGTCGAGATACAACCTGGCGCCATTCTGCAGGAAGACGTTGCTGCTCCGACCCCAACTGACCACACGACGGAACAGGTACCTGGCGACTTCGTCCGGGCTCAGCCGACGCTGGCCGCGCAGGGTGCACGTGACTCCGTACTCGTTCTCGAGCCCGTAGATACGCCGCTCCATCGCGTCAACCTAACGGCTGTCGGACCCGCGCGCTGGCACTTTCACACGACTGATCTTCTGGCCCACTGGAACGTCACGGCGTCTCCCGGCCGCAGTTGGCCGATACGACCGATGTCTGCGTCATCGACCACGGCGATGACGGGATATCCGCCGGTCGTTGGATGATCCGCAAGAAAGATGAGTGGCTGCCCATCGGCCGGAACTTGGACTGCACCCTCGATCATTCCTTCCGATGGCAGTTCGGTCGCAACCGAGCGTGACAGCGGGCAACCGCTGAGCCGGGCGCCGATCCGGTTGCTCGTGGGCAGCATCACGTATGGCGATGTCACGAGATCATCGACGGACGACCTTTCGAACCATTGCTGACGCGGGCCTGGCCAGAGCTGAATCGGATTGGTCGACGCAGGACTGCGTGGCGCAGCCTCGGTCGGAATGGTCGACGACGGATCAGGTCCGATTGCGATCGTGTCACCGCTGCGCAACGGTTGGCCACCGAGGCCGCTGAGCATGTCCATACTGCGCGAACCGAGTTCGACGGTCGTCGACAAACCGCCCCGTACTGCGAGGTACGTGCGCAACCCATCCGAGGGCGCCGCGAACGCAATGAGTGAGCCGGCCGGAACGGCGACCGGGCGCTGGTCGCCCAAGTCGAATGGTGACACCGTCACGCCACCTGACGACACGATCGTCGGACACGCTGCGCCGGCGATGGCGACCAGACAGGCAACCCGAACGGCGAACACGGCACCGCCGAATGTGATCTCGAACGCGGCGGCGCCGACCGGATTGCCGACGAGTCGATTGGCGAGTTCGTACGCCCGTCGGTCCACTGCTCCGCTCCGAGCGACACCGATGTGGGCGAGGCCGACGCGGCCAGAGTCCTGCACCGTGCACAGCGGTCCCGGTGAAACGATCTCGATCACCCCGGCGTTCCAATCATGACCGCTGGGGAACGAATCGCACCCGACAGCCCGGCGTCAAGAGCGCAGGCGCCTCCCGGCGCGTATCCCACAGAGTTGCCTCCGCATGTCCGAGTATGTGCCAACCGCCGGGCGAAGCCGTTGGATAGACGGCCGTGTACTCCGACGCAATCGCCACACTCGACGCCCGAACAAGAGGCCGTGGAGTTGCCCGCCGAGCAATGTGAAGAGCCGGGTCCAGACCGGTGAGATAGCAAAAACCCGGAGCGAATCCACAGAATGCAGCCTCGTACACGACACTGGAGTGACGTTCGATCACCTCGGTCGTCGAGAGTCCGATTGCAGTCGCAACCGTTGCGAGATCATCGCCGTCGTAGACAACCGGCAACTCGATCAACTCGCCAACGGGAACATCGTCGGACCCTCGTCGGTAGTCGGCGGTCGCCAGTTCCACAACTGATCGGGCGTGCGGGCTGGGACAGCGCACGAGCACAGTTCGCGCTCCCGGAACGACGTCGGTGACCAGTGTGTCGTGGGCATCGTGGGCCCACTTCTTCAGCCAGCGAGCCAGATCGGCCGCGGCAGCCGTGTCATCGACCTCGAAGAGCACGGCACGTTCTCCGTACGGCAGGATCGTCACGGTCATCGCGACCTCACGTGCCGAGATTCACTTGTGGACGTCGACGAATGGCCGGATCTCGATCCCAGCGGATTGCAGCGCGTGGCGCACGGCGACTGCGATCGCAACCGAGCCGGGTGTATCACCGTGGGTGCAGATCGTCGATGGCCGGATCTCGATGGTGACTCCATCGATCGACTCGACCTGGCCGTCGATCACCATTCGAACAGCACGAGCAGCAATCCCGTCCGGATCCGTGAGAATTGCACCATCGATCTGACGCGACACGAGGGTGCCGTCGCTGTTGTAGGCGCGATCTGCGAACGCTTCGTCGACGGTGCGAAGGCCCGCTGCACGCGCGATTTCTAGTCCGCGCGAATGAGCGAGTCCGACGATCGGCAATGGTCCGAATTGCACGACGCCAGCGGCCACCGCTTCGGCCTGGGCATCATTGTCGGCGATCGCGTTGTAGAGCGCTCCGTGGGGCTTTACGTAGCCGACTTGCGTTCCGGCCACTCTCGCAAATGCGTCGAGCGCACCGATTTGATAGGTGACGATGTCGCGCAGTTCGTCCGGCTTCACATCGATGAAACGGCGCCCGAAGCCAGCGAGATCATCGTAGGAGACATGGGCGCCGACACAGACTCCTCGTTGGGCGGCAGATCGGCAGACCTCGCGCATGATCGATGGATCACCGGCGTGAAATCCGCACGCAACGTTGGCGCTGGACACGATGTCCAACAGCGCATTGTCGTCGCCCATCCGCCAGAGGCCGAGGCCCTCACCGAGGTCGCTGTTGATGTCGACCGCGACCATGTGTCTCAGCCGGCGAGATGGGCGGCGACGGCATCGTCGGGCAGGCGCGAGAAGCACCG
>JANOQU010000361.1:0-3469 GCA_031422355.1 Actinomycetes bacterium | reverse complement strand
TTTTCGAATTCCAGATCGCCCGAATAGAGGAATCCATGGCCGACATCACATTGCCGCAACTCGGTGAGACCGTCACCGAAGGCACCATCACGCGTTGGTTCAAGCAGGTCGGCGACACCGTCGCTGAAGACGAGCCACTCTTCGAGGTGTCCACCGACAAGGTCGACACAGAAGTGCCGTCGCCCAGCGCTGGCGTGTTGACCGAGATCCGAGCCCAAGAGGGTGACACGGTTCCAGTTGGTGCGGTGATCGCCGTCGTCGGGGCAGCCGACGCAAGCCCCGCGGTGCAGCCGGCTCCGGAGCCGGAACCAATGACTGTCGCTCCGCCAGCAGAAGTCGCACCAGCTCCACCGGCGGCCCAAGCTCCACCAGCGGCTGTGTCCGAGGCCGCACCCCCAACCGTGATCGAGGCACCAGCCCCCATCCCAGAGCCGGTCGCCGACGTTCTCGAACCGGCCGCCGCAGCGGAATCAGCAGCCGATACGGGACCGGACAACAGGTTGCTTTCGCCAGTCGTTCGTCGCTTGGTCACCGAGCATGGCATCGACACCAAGTCGCTCGTCGGTACTGGCCCTGGCGGACGGATCACACGTGAGGACGTGCTCGACCACATCGACAAGGTCGCATCAGGCCAGTCGATGGCGGCCGATGTCGCTCCGCCAGCATCTCTCGCTCCGGCGGCCGTTTCGCCCGCGACGGCGACCTCACCGGTCGCTGCGGCCAAGGCATCGGTCCCTGCGCCGGTGCCAGCCACGGCACCGGCTCCCGCCACCGCCGCGGCGCCCGCCACCGCTCAGGCCGCAACAGGCGCACCGGTTCCGGCGTCCGCCGCGATCGGCGAACGCGACTCGATCGTCTCGCTGAGCAAGATCCGCAAACTCACCGGGGACCACATGGTGCGAAGCCTCAGCACGACGCCCCATGCGTTCAGCGTGGTCGAGGTCGATTTCGCAAACGTCGATGTCACACGCAACCGGATCAAGGCTGACTGGAAGGCGACCGAGGGCTTCAGCTTGACGTATCTCAGCTTCATCAGCCGGGCCATCGTCGACGCGCTCCGCGAGTTCCCGCACCTCAACGCATCAGTTGACGGCGACAACTTGGTTGTTCACAACTTCGTTGATCTTGGGATTGCCGTCGACCTGGGTTTCAACGGATTGTTGGTCCCGGTCGTGCGCAGTGCAGAAACCAAGCGCCTGCGTGCAATCGCCCACGAGATCAACGACCTCGCCAGTCGGGCCAAGAGCCGCAAGCTCAGCCCCGACGAGATCTCCGGTGGAACGTTCACCATCAGTAACAACGGTTCCGCTGGCAGTGTGTTGACGATGGCAATCATCAATCAGCCCCAGGTCGCGATTCTGTCCACGGACGCAATCGTGCGCAAGCCGGTTGTCGTCAGCCTGCCCGACGGTGGCGAGGCGATCGCGATCCATCCGGTGGGCAACCTCGCAATGAGTTGGGACCATCGTGCGTTCGATGGCGCGTACGCCGCCGGGTTCCTGGTCAAGGTCAAAGAAGTGCTCGAGACTCGCGATTGGAGCGCCGAGCTCTGACGCTGATGGATGCTCCCGCTGCGCCCCTGCACGTGCGTTGGCTCGGTCGCGTTCGGTATCGCGAAGCGCTGAGCCTGCAGGAAGCGTTGTTCAAATTCGGAACGGCCAACCACCTCCTGATGCTCGAGCATCGCCATGTGTTCACGCACGGCCCGCGAGCGAACCTTCATACCAACGTGCTGGTTGCCCCTGAATCAGTCGATGCGGAGTTGGTGCCGGTCAACCGCGGTGGTGACGTGACGTATCACGGGCCAGGTCAACTCGTTGGCTACCCGATCGTTTCGTTGCCTCCGAAATATCCAGGTATCGCCGGACCTCCGGACTCGGTAGCCCACGTCTGCAATGTCGAACAGTTGATCATCGATTCGCTGGCCGAACTCGGCCTGACCAACACAGGCCGACTGCCCGAATATCCGGGCGTATGGGTCGACCCGACCGGACCGAATCCGCGCAAGATCTGCGCAATCGGAGTTCGCGTGTCTCGCGGTCGAACGATGCACGGCTTCGGTCTCAACATCAGCACTGACATGCGGTACCTGCGCGAATACATCGTCCCGTGTGGCATCGCCGACCGCCCGGTGACGTCGCTTGCAGAAGAAGGGATCGATGTCTCGATGGCTCGCGTGGTCGACGTCGTCGCCCGACTTGGCGCCGCTCGTTGGGGCAGCGTCGCAGGGGCCGAACGTCAAGACGTTGCGTGGTACGAACGGCCCGAAGATTTGTCGGCCTTCTCCCGCGGCGAGGGTCCGGGCCGCGCCGTTCGATTGGCGACTGATCACGGGGTCGCGACCGACCCCAATCTCAGCCGCTCGGAGGCCACTCCCGTTCGACTTGTCGGCCGTCTCGCCAAGGCCGGTGTCACCGATGCCGTGAGGTTCTCGACTCGAAAGCCGGAGTGGCTTCGACCCAAGGTTCGCCACGGCTCGGACGTGCTGTCGCTGAAGCGAACAGTCCGAGATCTGGGATTGGTCACGGTTTGCGAGGAAGCTGGGTGCCCGAATCTCAGCGAGTGTTGGGCCGATGGCACGGCCACGTTCATGGTGCTTGGCGAGCGCTGTACTCGGGCCTGCGGTTTCTGTTTGGTCGATACAGACAAGCCACTCGCCCCGCTGCCCGACGAGATCGAACGCGTTGCCGCAGCAATCGAGCAGATGAATCTCGCGCATGCCGTGCTGACGATGGTTGCTCGAGATGATCTCGAGGATGGCGGCATGGCCCACGTCGCCGCGTGTGTCCGGGCGATCAGAAAGCGCCGGCCGTTGACTCGCGTGGAGACGCTCATCTCCGACGCCAAGGGTGACCCTGCCTCGCTGACGTTGATCTTCCAAGCCGCGCCAGACGTCCTCAACCACAATGTCGAGACGGTACCCAGGCTGCAACGCGCGGTCCGTCCGTCGGCGGGTTATGCCCGAAGTCTCGGGGTTCTGGCGGCGGCCAAGATGGCTGGACTCGTTGTGAAATCGGGCCTGATCGTCGGTATGGGTGAAACGATCGAAGAGGTCGACGGCGTGCTGATCGACCTTGCTTCGATCGGCGTCGACATCGTCACCATCGGTCAGTACCTGCGACCGACGTCCAATCATCTCCCGGTTCATCGCTGGGTCGAGCCGGGCGAGTTCGAACGATGGAAGGTGCTCGGTGAAGCACACGGGATTGGCCATGTCGAAGCCAGTCCGTTGACGCGCAGCAGCTACCACGCCCGCCAGTCCGCTGATGCTGTCGACCCGGTTTCATCGATCGTTTCCATCGGCTGACTTCTCGGCCGGATCCTGCGGCAGAATGGGCAGATGAACACCGCAGGTGCTGCCGAGCCACTCTCCACTGACATCTACGCGGACCGGATGGCGCGGGCGAGAGCGCAGATGGACGAGAAGGGGATCGACCTCCTTCTGTTGTCGTTGGGACTCGACCTGCCC
>JANOQU010000360.1:0-3938 GCA_031422355.1 Actinomycetes bacterium | reverse complement strand
GGCCCGATTGAAGGTACAGACGACGATCGAGACGCGCACGATTGCATCCTATAAGTACACCGTGTCAGCAGCCGATTGATGTCAGCGCTCGGCGCACAGCAGAATCGCCGGGCCGTTCACGTGGGCTGTGTCTTCTTCGAGCACGGTGATGTTGACAAAGCCCAATTGGGTCAGGACCCGCATCAAGTCATCACGCTCGAGCCAGTTCGCCGAAGTTTCCGGACCTCCGCAGAAGCCGGTCCAACCGAGCGCTTCGCGGTAATGACGCGGGTGCAGCGTGATTGATTCTCCGCGCCACTCGACTGACGTCGGCGGGTCCATGAACACCCTCGCGATCGACTCGTCTGATGTCACCGGCTCCTCGGCCCAGTAGTGCGTCCAGATCGCGATCTTGTCGGTGTGCGGCGCGATGGACTCAAGCAGGTGCACCGGATCGAGGGTGTGATAGAGCACCCCGCTGGCGATGACCATGTCGAACTTGTCGTGGGTGGTCTCGAGGAACGGAACAAAGTCTCCGAGGAAGAAGTGAGCGCGATTGAGGTTGAGAATTTCCTTGACGACGAGGCACTTCAGGAACGACCGCGAGTTGCCTTCGATCGCGATCACCCGCGCCCCAGCCTCGTGCAGCATGTACGTATGCCCACCTTCGAGTGGGCCGAGTTCGAGAACTTTGTAGCTCTTGATGCTGTCAAGGTGAGCGAGGAGCAGTTTGATCCGGGTGTCGTCGAACGTCGGGAGGTGGCCTGCGTGTAGCCCGAGAACGGGAGGTAACGACGATGTCCAACTGTCCTTGAACAGATCCAGCGAGTTCTGTGCGCACGGCGTCTCGCGCACGTACTGCTCCAGTACGCCCGCGTCGGGCGCTTGGCTTCGTGGCTCGAACGCGACTGGGTTGTCCGACGAACTGGCCGGTGCAGCTGGCGGCTTCTTGCGGAACATCGACGGCATGGGTTCTCGACTTTGCTCAGCGCTCTCATGGCGAGGCGGGACACAACGACTATAGGACGAGCGGGCGGTGCGCGCAGCGTCCCTGAGGGCTTCATGGGATACCGTTAACAGCCGCCGGTCTGGGCGCGCAGCTACACTCGCCCGTGATGTCGACCACCGTGAAACAGGCGCTCGTGCTGGCGTTCGGCGGCCTCGGGCTTGCGCTGGTCATCCTGCGTCTCGCCCGGCGGCGACTGCTGACCACCCGCTACGCATTCGGCTGGTTAGGTGTTGGCGTTCTGGTCATGCTCGCCGCTGCCGCGATGCCGTTCGTCGGCAAACTCGGCAAGGTCGCCAACATCACGCCGACCGCAGTGCTGTTGATGATCAGCAGCGCCGTGCTGTTGGCGATCTCGATTCAACTATCGATCAGTGTGTCGCTGCTCCAGGAGCGCCTACGGTCCACAGCCGAGGCGCATGCTCTCTTGGCTCGCAAGGTCGAAGAACTCGAGCAGCGGCAAGCCAACCCGTGAAGGTGCTGGTCGTCGTGCCGGCGTATCGCGAGGAGGACTGCATCGCCGACGTCGTTGCGAGCATCCTTGCTCGCGGCTACGCGTGTGTTGTCGTCGACGACGCCGGTGGTGATCGAACAGCCGAGCGCGCCATCGCGGCTGGGGCGACGGTCATCCGATTGCCGATCAACCTGGGCGTCGGTGGCGCACTGCGCACCGGCTGGCGCTATGCCATCAGCCACGGCTACACGGTTGCGGTCCAAGTGGACGGCGACGGGCAACATCCGGTCGGACACATCGGTGAGCTGATCGCAGCGATGCAGGAACGCGACCTCGATATGGTCGTCGGCAGCCGATTCGCCGATGGCGGATCGCACGACGGCGTGTCATTGGTTCGCCGGCTCTGCATGCGGCTGTTGTCAGCGATTCTACGTCGATCAGCGCACGTCGAATTGAGCGACCCGACGTCGGGGTTTCGGGCGATTCGCCTGCCGCTGCTCGAACAGTTCGCCGAAGAATTCCCGCACCACTTCCTGGGCGACACGTACGAAGCAGAGCTCGTCGCCGGCCGGAGGGGCTATCGCCTCGGTGAGATCGCGATCCCGATGCGGTCCCGACAGGGCGGCAAACCGTCGGCAGACATCTTCGCGTCGGCCCGATCGATGGTCCGTGCGCTCGTGGTACTGATCACGGGTCCCAGCTTCGACATCCGTCCGCGCACCTCCGAAGGCCACAGGTAGTCTGTCTCCCCATGCCATCGTCACCCCAAGCGGCCCGGTCAAAATCAACGTCATTCGTACCAACTCTCGCCGAAGGCGATTCGTCTGAGCTGAGTCAACTTCGCGAAGAGGTTGCAAGGCTTCGTGAGTTAGTCGGTCCGAGCGAGCAGTCTTACGTCAAGCTCAAGACTGATGTTTGGGGTGCCCGCGACGCGGTGATCGGCGCGGAGGCCGAATGCGGAATCCTCCGCGGTCGGGTCCGGTCGTTGGAGGCGGAGCTCACCCGGGCGATCAAGGAACAGCAGTGGTTCAAGCAGGAAGTGATCAACCGGCTCAAGTCGTATCGGGTGATCCATCGTAAGGTCATCGGCCGAGTTCGACGGACGCTCGTCAAGTGAGCCCTCGGATTTCGGTCCTGACGCCGGTCTACAACCCGCCGCCACACGTCTTGCAGGAGACGATTGATTCGGTCCGGGCCCAGTCGTTCGCCGACTGGGAATTGTGCCTCGTCGACGATTGCTCGACAGACCCTCTGATCCGGCCACTACTCGACGCGGCCGCCGCATCTGACCCTCGGATCAAGGTGGTCCATCGCTCGGTCAACGGCGGCATCACCGCCGCCTCGGCCGACGCGTTGGCGATGGCGACCGGCGAGTTCGTCGCCCTTTTGGATCACGACGACCTGATCCACGCCGAGGCGCTCGCAGCAGTCGCTGAGATCGCTGACCTGCATCCCAATTTCGACTATTCCTACAGCGACGAGGCCCACCTCAGCCCCGAGGGCCAGCAGGTCACTCCGTTCTTCAAGCCGGACTGGTCGCCGGAGCGGTTTCGAAGTCAGAACTACTGCACCCACTTCTCCGTCCTGCGCCGTTCGCTGGTCAACGAAGTCGGCGGCTTCCGCGCCGGGTTCGACGGCAGCCAGGACTACGACCTGATCTTGCGGGTCACCGAGCAGGCCCGCTACATCCACCACTTCACGTGGATCATGTACCTGTGGCGACAGTTGCCGACGTCGGTGGCCGGTGATCGCAACGCCAAGCCGTACGCCTACGAGTCGGGTAAGCGAGCGTTGCAAGAGCACGCCGATCGGCTCGGGCTGAACGCCACCGTCGAGATGCAGGAACCGCTCGGCACGTACCGATTTCGCCGTCATCTCACCGAGATGCCGTTGGTCAGCATCATCATCCCGACGCGAGGCACGAGTTCGCGCGTGTGGGGCGTGCAGCGCAACCTCGTCATCGAGACGGTCCAGAGTGTGTTGGACAACGAGTCATACCCGAAACTCGAGTTCGTCATCGTCGTCGACTCTGTGACCCCGCCGTTGGTGATCACTGCGCTGGAGCGCATGCTCGGCAACCGGCTGAAGCTGGTCTGGTTCCACGACAAGTTCAACTTCTCGACCAAGATGAATCTCGGAGCGGCCCACGCCACGGGCGAGTTGCTGTTCATGCTCAACGACGACATGGAGGTCATCACGCCTGACATGTTGTCGACGCTGATCCCGATCGCTCAAGAGCCCGGCGTCGGCATGGTGGGCGCGAAGTTGTACTTCGCCGACGGAACAATTCAGCATGCCGGCCACGTCTACAACGGCGACCCGTACCACGCGATGTTCCGCTGGAGTCGAGAAGAACTTGGGCCATCAGGCTTGCTGGTCGTGCAACGCGAATGCATCGGTGTGACGGCGGCGTTCAGCCCGAGCCGATCGGCGTGCTCTTGCAACGCTCGCTTACCCGACTCGTAGGCGTACGGCTTGGCGTTGCGATCGCCGGCCACC
>JANOQU010000359.1:0-4663 GCA_031422355.1 Actinomycetes bacterium | reverse complement strand
TGCTCATCACGTGTTCCCACTTGCCAGCCTCGTGATGAGCTTCGGCCCATGACAGGCCGAGGACATCGGTGAGAAATCGCTCGGCCAGGCGATGCCGACGAACGACCTGTTGGGCCAACGTCGTGCCGGTGGTCGTCAGCTTGATGCTGTTGTGATCGATGGTGATCAGCTTCTCGGTTTCGAGTCTGCGGATCATCTCCGACACCGCTGGTCGGCTGACATTCAGCCGTTCGACGATTCGGGCTTGAATGACTTCGACATCGTCTTCCTGCAACTCGAAGATGCACTCGCAGTACTCTTCGAACGCTGGATGGTGTTCACCAGAGGTCGCCATGTCGCAACCCTACCGGCGAATGCATCGGGGAGCGAGGGGCTCGACGATGCCGGTTCAGGAGCGGCGGGTGCGCAGTTGGGCAAGCCACTCATTGGACTTTCTGAGGCGCCTCTCCAACTGATCGGCCGTTGCGCTCGACACAGCGATCACGCTGGCGCGACGGTTCATCTCACCGTTCACGCGAGCATGGCCCCATCCCGTGATGTCCACCAACCGCTTGGCCAGGCTGGCGTTTTTGTCGCGGAGTTCGTCCTTGATCTCGAAGATACTTCGACCCGAGTCCGGTCCGAAGCCGGCGTCGGTCGGAATCTCTGGTAGGTGCAACTCGAGGAGCGGATCGTCGGCAAAGACCGGCTCATCGAGCTCGGGTTCGTCGGCACCGAGTTCGAACGGGATCGCGATACCCGAGGCGGTCATGGCATGAATCTTGATGCCGGTTGCTACGGCCGAGAGAACGCTGAACAGCGACAACTGCTCCGGCCCGAACTCGTCGGGCACCTCGTCGAACGGAGCATCGTGTTCTGCGTCGCCGGTTTCGACCACGGTCAGGTCGTCGCCGATCTCGAACCGGCGCAGAACGTGTCGTCGCGACTCCATGATCTGAAACGCGTGCGTCCGCAGCCGAACGTCGTCTGGGAGGTACACGAACGCTTTCTGCGACGAGCGCCCGGCCTGCCACCGAACGAATCGTCCGACGGCTTGTCTGAAGAACAGTTCGGTCGAAACTGTGCTGGCGTAGACCCCCACCCGTAGACGCGGAATGTCGACGCCTTCCGACACCATGCGTACCGACACCAGCCACGGGGCATCCGAGTCCGCGAACGCCGTGATCTTCTTCGATGCCCCCGGATCATCGCTGACCACGATTTCGGCGGGAGTGCCGAACCGTTGGCGGATCAGCCGAGCAATGCCGTGGGCGTGTTCCTGGTCCATCGCAATCACCAATCCGCCGGCCGCCGGATGCGACTCGCGGATGTACATCAATCGTTCGTGACCTTGTTGCAGCACGTGGGGGAGCCACTCGCCCTCCAGGCTCAGCGCAGCCCGCAAGCGCTGACTCATCCCGTCGCGGGCCAACTCGTCCTGGAATGACGCCGACAGCACCGACCCGTCCGGCGCACTCCATTCCATGTTCCCGTCGACGCGCGGGAAGTAGACCGGACGCACGACGCCACCGTCGCGGAGCGCGTCGCCGTAGCCGTATTCGTAGTCGGCGAATGCCTGGCCGTCGTCGTAGCGCACGAACGGGATGGACAGCGTGTCGCTGCGAAACGGTGTGCCGGACAGGCACAGCCGCCGATGAGCCCCGGAGAACGCAAGGCGCACGGCATCACCCCATGCCCGGTCGTCTCCGGCGTGGTGCAATTCGTCGAGAATAACGAATGCATCGTGTGACACGCCCTTCAAGACGTTCGCGGTGTCGCCCGTTGCCACCTGCTGGAACGTGGTCACGATGCCGTGGACGTCTTTGGCGATACCGGCCGACGGAGTCCACTCGGGGTCGAGTTGCAAGCCAAGCCGGTGAGCCGCAAGGCTCCACTGGATCTTCAGATGGCTGGTCGGCGCGACCACGATCAATCGCCGCCGTTGCTGGGCCAATGCCCATCTTGCACAAGCCAGGGCGAAGGTGGTCTTGCCGGCTCCAGGGGTTGCGACCGCGAGGAAGTTGGGCTCGTCGTCGGCCCCCGGTGCACTGAATTTGTCGAAGGCCGCTTTCTGCCACGGGCGTAGCCGCAGCCCGCTCACAGAAACTGTCCGCCAATCATGAGCGTCCGAGTCTGTCGCGGCGGTTGCCCGCTCACAACGCCCGTGACGAGGGTCCGAGCCCGCGTCCACCTCCCCGTCGATTTCGACCAGCCGAGTCGGCTCTGAAGGTCTGTGCCCGGTGGTGCCTTTCACGCCCATGATCCCGCGAACCACCGTATTCCGGGGGTTTTCGGGAACATGGGCGCTGTCTTCGCCATCTGGCGTCTCGTTTGAACGGGTGCGAACGACCAACAATTCTCCATTTAAGTAAGCGATCGCTTGACTTATTCACGACTCGCAATCAAACTGGCGCCGGGAACAACCACGAGAGGGGTTGAAGTGATGGTTGCAGACACGGTCGAGGCGGTGGTGGCCAGCGAATCCGAGATGGCGATCGGAACGATGAAGATGGTCAAGGTGGACGGCCATCGCGTCGTTCTCGCACGGACCTCCAGCGGGTTCCATGCGCTTGATAACGCCTGCCCGCACGAGGGATATGGGTTGGTCCAGGGCGGCCTGGATGGAGAATTGTTGACGTGCGAATGGCACAACTGGAAGTTCGACGTTCGAGACGGATCATGCGTGCTCGGTGAAGAAGGCGTGACGTGTCACCAGGTCGATGTCGCCAACGGTGACGTGATCGTGACAATTCGTCGGCCGTCGATGAACGATCTGCGGTCGAGCGCGGCAGCCAGTCTCGATCGTGGCATCGATGCCCAGTACGACGGCCAGATCGCTCGGGACAGTCTGCGGCTGCTGCATGCAGGGGCGACCCCGATCGACGTGATCTGGCAGGCCGTGGCCCGAACCTCGCCGCGGACGGAGTACGGCTGGACCCACGCCCTCGCGATGACGACTGATTGCATCACGGCCGCGGGCGAGTTGGATGGTGACGATCGCCTCGTTCCGGTCGCCCAGGCCGTGTCGGCACTGGCAGAGTCCGAATTGCGTCGTCCTGTGCGTCCCCGTCCGCAGCCGCGGGCCGACTTGGGTGAGGCAGATCTCGGTGATACTGGCCTCGATCAGTTTCGCCGGTTGGTGGAGACCGAGCAGGATTTCGCTGCTGACGCTTTGTTGACCGGCGCATTGTTGGATGGCCTGTCGCGTTCTGAAGCAGCGCGCTGGTTGATTCAGCCGACGTGCGACCACCATCTCGCATTCGGCCATGGTGCGATCTACACCCAGAAGGCGTTCGAGATGCTCGATGCCGTTGGGTGGCAGCATGCCCCGGAATTGCTGGCGCAGGTCTCGACGATGCACATCAACGCAACGCGAGAGGACAAGTTGCCGTACATGCGGCCGTTCCTGAGGGCGCTGGAACGAGCCGATCTCGCGAGCCGTTGGCAGCGTGAAGTAGACCCGGAATGGGCGGGTCGAGATCGGTTGGTCGATGTCCTGCTCGGTACTGATCACGCGGCGGCAGTGGCAGCGGCGATTGCCGGCCTCGACGAGGGGGCCGGAATCGTCGGCCTGCTCGATGCCGTTTCCCTCGCTGCGTCGCACCGGTTGCTCCGCCATGACTTCGCTCACGAACGGCGTCCAGACCTCAGTGGCTACGGATGGTTGGACATCACCCACTCCTTGACGTACCCCAACGCTGCGCGTTGGGCGTGGACGACAGATCCCGGCGAACACACGGCTCGGCTGGCGATGTACACCGTGTTCCACGTGGTGGACGGTGGCCGATCAGCGGTGGACCTGGGGCCCGTCACGCAACGGTCGGCCGCCGGGGAACCGAAGCGCTCGCTCGCCGAGTCGATGGCTCTCGGCGACGCGTCGGCCTCGGTTGCAGCGGCCTTCGACGAGCCAGGCGGTGAGGTCGCGAAGGCACTGGTTGCCGCATCGCTGGATGACAGGTCCGGCGCACTCATCGTGGTTGCCCATCATGTCAAAGCCGCCAGGGCCGCCATCTGCGAATCCGCAGCAACGGGATCTCGGGTACCGATGGCCGCTGCCGCACGCTTCATCGCCGCGCCGGCTCGGCAGCGGTTTGTGTCTCAAGACGTGAGGCGAGCCCGACATTTCCTCACGACCGGCAACCCGCCACCGCGGTAGTGGATGAGTGCGTGCTGTCGTCGCTTGTCGGCGTCGGCTGTCTGCCGCAGGTTGACCGGGCAAAAGGCACCAGCAAAATGGCACGTTCCACGCCCTCGGTGCCGCACCGTGCCAAGGGGTGGCACACGACGGGACCAACGGCGTGGAACGTCTCACCTTCGGTGTCGTAGCAAGTCGCAACCGACGACTCTGCGACGGGTATGAGATGAACAAATGTTCTTGACTCGTGAGGAGGCGTATCGTGGGTGTTATGAGACGACCTGTTTGGCTGCTCCTGCTGCTGGTCTCAACCGTGGCCTGTGGAAACGAGACCGGCGGCCAAGTCCAAGCGAGTGGAAGCCCGTCGTGGGTCCCCGTTGAAATCCGTCAACGACTTGAGGCGCCAACTGCCGAGGACAACTCGCTCCGCTTGCGAGCCAACGCAGAGAAGAAGTTTGATGTGTTAGTCAGCCTTGGACAGTTCGGCCCGGACTCCGTCGTCGCAATGCTCAGCGGTGATGAGTTCTGCTTCGGACTGCTCGATCAGGC
>JANOQU010000358.1:0-16363 GCA_031422355.1 Actinomycetes bacterium | reverse complement strand
GTTCGACGCACCGATGAACACGTTGCGGTCGACGTAATCCGATGGCGGCATCGACACTGCACCGCGGAACGGATCCACCCCCAACTTCTCGGTGCCCTTCTGGCCGAGGTAGAGCCGGTCCCAAAACCAGATCAATGCCGGCAGCCACCAGCAGCCCGCCTCGGTGATGCCGAAGCGCAAACGCGGGTACCGCTCGAACACACCCGACCAGAGCATGAACCACAGCGGTCGGGCCGGCCACCACGTGACCTCGGTGACGTAGATGCCGAGGTGATCGCCGTAGCTGGCCCGGTCGGCGGGGCCGGAGTGAGTCACGATCGGCAATTCGAGGTCCTCGCACAGCGCCCAGACGGGGTCGTAGCGACGGTCGTGGTACGGAGTCTGATTGACCCACATCGCAGGGATCATCACCGCACCGAGGCCATCGGCCTTGATCCGGCGGATCTCGGCCAGCACCTCGTCGATCGGCGCCGTGATCGGCACGAGGGCAACACCCTTGCGTCGCTCTGGACTGTTCGAGCAGAGGTCGGCGAGCCAGCGGTTGTGCGCCTGCGCCCCGGCGAGACCGAGTTCCGGATCCATGTCACCCGACAAACCGAGGCCTGCGCCGAACGGTACGCATGTGCGGCTCTCGACAGCATCGGCGTCGGGGAAGACCACCTCACCGGCCACCCCGTCTCCGTCGAGTTCGAGGTCGCGGCGGCCGGCATCCCAGCCGCTACGTAACGCCTCCTCGTGCTCTTCGAACCACTTCTTGGCGTAGTCCTCGTTGCGAACGCCCAGCCGGGTCATTGCCTCCAGCGCAGCCGATCGTTCCTTGATGAACTCGTCGAACTGCGGATGCACCTTGGCGGACAGATAGGCGCGGTAGTCCTCGGTCGGTAGGCCAGCGTGGCTGTCGGCGGAGACAATGAGATACGGATCGTGGTTCATGGAAGTCCTTGCAAATGCAATCAGCCGGGGACGGCGCGGAGATACGACGGGTTGGTGCGGTTGAGAATCGAGTCGGTACGAGCGAGTAACTGGGCGTCACCACGGTCGCTTCGAGGGTGAATCCAGAAGTCTCCGGCAAGCACTCCGGCGACGACACGGTCGGCTACTTCTTCGACGGGCGTGTAGGCAATGTCGATGCCGGCTGCCTTCATCTGAGCTTCCAGCGCTTCGACGGTGGTGTAGGGAGTTTGACGCGGGCGCTGCTTGGCGAACTCGTCGGTGCGGCTTCGCCAGGACTCGAACAATCCGGTGCGGAGGATGTGTGGGCCGGGGAACAGCACCGACGCACCGACCTTGGCGCCGACGTCGTTCAGCTGCCCGTACAGACACTCGGTGATCGTCACGACCGCGGCCTTGGTGGCCGCGTATTGCGGCGTGCTGGGCAATGGCGAGACTCCCCCGTTGCCCGACGACGTATTGACGACATGGCCCTCGTCGCCCTGGTCCAGCATCACCGGCACGAACGCGTTGATGCCGTGGACGACACCCATCACGTTGACCCCGATCGCCCAGCGCCAGTCGTTGAGTTCGTGTTCCCACATCTTGCCCTCTGCGCCCGCGCCGATTCCGGCGTTGTTGCAGACGAGGTGCACCGCGCCAAAAGCCGACAGTGTCGCGTCGCGCAACGCCTCGACGGACCCGTAGTTGGTGACATCGGTCTGAACGCCGATCACGTCCATACCCTTGGCTCGGCACTCGCTGACCGTGACCTCGAGCGGGTCGGCCTGCACATCGGCGAGGACAACCTTCATCCCCTCGCTGGCGAATCGCTCACCCATCGCCCGGCCGAGGCCGCCCGCGCCACCAGTGATGACAGCGACGCGTCCCTTCAATGTCTGCATCACTCGGTTCCGATGACCGAGAGGTCGTCGTAGCGCTGGTGGACGAATGGGCGAACCCATTCGCCCGGAACGGTTCGAACGATCTCGCCGTACTGCTTGCTGGAGCGCTCGGCGAACTCGATGAACCGCAGTCTCCGCACGGGCAGGTCAGCGACCGGGTCGAACTTGGACTCGCGCAGCGTCACCTCGCCATCGACAGCGAACACCGATCGGGTCTTTTCCTCACGGTGGCAGTGGACCAGACAGGGGTCTGAGTCGAACCCCTTGCCCGACGGATCAAGCAGGAACTTGTAGTAGAAGTCGGTCCGCTTGCGATCGGGCGTCAGCGGAGCCTCACCGGTGATCCGGCCTGTGATCTCGACGAACGTGACGCCCATTCTGGCGAACCATCCCCGGATTTCGTCACCGTTGCGCTGCAGCGTGACATCGGCCAGTTTCTTGGGCTCACCGTAGGTTTCGCGGCCGCCGACCACGGCCTGTTCGGTCGTCATCGGCATCAGCAGCGGATACCCGCCGACGAGATCGCCGTGCATTGCTTCGACCGAGAACGTGCCGGCACCGAATGGTGGCCTGCCCGCGCCGATGTCCACCGTTGCGAACGTGACCCGCACCAACGGCTCTGAACTCGGCGTCAGCGGTTGCGGAAGGACCGCCGCGATCGCCTCCGGATCTGTCTCATAGATCGCGGTCAATGTGGTCGCCCAGGTCTCGACGGTGGTGGCCTCCAACTCACGGTTGCGAAGTTGATCGGGCGACTTGGCCCCATATCGGATTGTTGTCATGCTGATTTCTCCTTGCCGAAGCCGGCCAACGCTGGACACTTCTCTGCATACATCGGTACGTCGCCGACTGCCAACGGTCTGTCCACGTCGGACTTCAACGGGCCGATTCGCTTCGCGATCGGCGTCAGCAGGTCGAGATCGAAGCCGTAAATCCGGGCTGCATTGCCGCCCAACATCATCGCCGTTTCGTCGTGCGGCACGCCGGCGAAGGCGGCCCGCAGCGCTTCCAACGTGAACGGCGAACTTGCTTCCTTGTGCGGGTAATCGGTGCCCCACATGATCTTGTCGAGGCCCACCTTGTGGCGCAGTGGAACTTCGGCTGGGCGGATGAAGCTGGCCCCGACGTTGCATTGACGAGCGAAGTACTCACTCGGGCTGAGCGACAGTCGATCGGTCACCGGCTTACCCCACACGTGCTCTTGCGAACCAACGGCGGTCCGCATCCGGTGGAAGAAATAATCGAGTCGGGCCAGCTCATCTGGGATCCAGGCCGTGCCTTGTTCTGTAAATACGAGCTGCAAATCGGGATGTCTTTCGAGTGCACCGGACACGATCAGATGCGCCAGGGCGCGATGCGAGAACCACGTGACTTCGAGGAGGAAGATCACTGGTGACTCGATCGCTTCGGTCATTGCCGGACTGGCACTTCCGCCGTGATGATTGACCGGCATCCCCAACTCTTCGCACACCGCCCACAACGGCTCGTAGTAGTCGCCGTCGTACAGTTCCGGTAAGCCACAATTGGGCGGAACACCCGGAAGCAAGATGCCGCCAGTCAACCCGGCGGCCTTGGCCCACCTGACCTCCTGCACCGCTGCTGGAATGTCGTCGAGCAGGATCTGGGCGATTCCAGCACGGCGCCCGGGAACCTCTGAGCAGAAGTCGGCGAGCCAACGATTGTGGGCTTGCAGCCCGGCCCAGCGCCGTGATGCGTCACCGGCATTTTGTGCCGGGGGCTGAAATGTCAGTGACGACTTCGGATAGAACGGCGGAATCGTGTTCGGATAGATGACTTCGGCCACCACACCTTCAGCGTCCATGTCTGCGAGTCGCCGATCAGAGTTCCAGTTGCGCTCGCCCAATTCGCCGAGCAGGTCCTCGTACTCGATCACATACGAATCTGCCCATGCGTCGAACTCGTCGTGGAATTTCGAAGGCAGGTACGGGCGATAGTCGGTCAGCGCCCCTCCGCCGTGGCAGTCGGCAGAGATGAGCACATACCGTTCGTCGGTTGTCGCAGTCTCGTTCGCGGTCTCATTCACGGTGTTTGGGCCCCCACCCAGTTGTATCACTCAGTGATACACATAATCATTCTGTGATACAGTCTGCTCTCGGAACCTATGGCTGTCAAGACGATCCAATCCGTGGAGAACGCCCTCGTCGTGCTCGAGGCGTTGTCCGCCACCCAACCCGCCGGGGTCTCGGCTCTGGCGCGCCTGGTGGATCTCGACAAGAACGCCGTCCAAAGGATCCTCCTGACGTTGGGCCAGGCCGGCTGGATCCGTCAATTCGAAAATGGTGAGTGGAACATCACGTCCAAGGCGTTGCAGATCGGTACCCACTTCACATCGGGCCTGCGTGACGAAGCACATCCACATCTCGTGCAATTGCAGCGCGAGACGGGCGAGACGGTGGTGCTGTTCGCTCGCGAAGGAACCACGATGGTGGTGCTTGACTCGGTCGACAGTAACCAGGCGCTTCGGATGACGGTGCCGATCGGGATGGTGGTGCCGATGCGTCAGAGTGCCGCGTTCGATGTCTTCCTGAGCGATGTCGAACGGACCCAGCTCCCCGCGACGGTCCCGCCCCCGACGGCGGCGGCCATTCGGTCAGTGCGACGTGACGGCTATTTCGTGATCGACTCGTTGTATCCGAACGCGATCGCGGCTGGGGCCCCGATCTTCGATCGGCGAGACGCACCGGTCGCAACCATCACCGTCGTCGGCCCCAAGGCTCGGATCACCAAGGCTGATGCGCGGCGTCTCGGCGAGCAGGCCGCGGCCGCCGCACGCCTGATCAGGCCCGCTTCTTCGGCGCCGCGACCCTGATACCGAGCAGGAGTTGGCGCAGGGTGGTCTCGACTCGCGCCATCGCGAGGGCCGGGTCATGGTCTGAGCGGGCAAGGAACAACGCTGCTTCGTTGAGAGCACCATTCAGCATCATCGTCACCTCCGCGACTGCGATGTCCGCCCGAACGAGGCCGCTTACTTGCAACCGTCGCAGCGAGCGCCCGATCGAGGCGTCTGCGTAGTCGGCGTCGAGAACATGCCACTGCTCTGGGCCGAGAACCGTGGGGCCGTCGCTGAGCACAATCCGCACGACACGTGGGTCACGACGACAGGTGTCGAGGTAGAGCATGCAACCTGCGACGAACACCTCGAACGCATCTGCGCTGGTACTGAACGAACCAACTGAACGAGTGGCCCCCTCGATCTCGGCTTGGAGGGTGTGGAAGACCGCAAGAAACAGGTCTCGCTTGTCGACAAAATGATGGTAGAGCGCTCCGCGAGTCACGCCGGCGGCGCGAACGATGTCGTCCGTCGCCGTTGCGGCATAGCCGCGCTCGGTGAACAGAAGCGTCGCGGCGGCTACCAAGGCGCCTCGGGTTTGTGCTCGTCGCTCTCCTTGGGTCGGCATCACGGGCAACCATATCGACGGTCGAGTGAACCGGACCGGTCAGAGCAACGTACTGTCTGTATGCAACTGCTGGCACACCATGTGCCACCTTCAGGAGGATGGTCATGTTCAACCGCTCACACTGGGCCGCTGTCGGCACAACGCTCACTCTCGCCCTGGGTGGCGGCCTCGCCCTGCCGAGTGCCAACGCCACGGTCATCACCGGTGAACGGAACATCTTCATCCCGATCACGCCCTGCAGGCTCTTCGACCTCCGACCCGCGCCCGATCAGATCGGAACCCGCGGGACGCCACTCACCGGCGGAGAGACATTCACCCAGCAGGTCACCGGCACCAATGGCAACTGTGCCATACCCGCCGACGCGACTGCCGTCGCGATGAACGTCACTGCCGTCGGCCCGACGGTGGCCGGCTTCCTGACGATCTGGCCAAGTGATGCTGCCAAGCCGCTCGCCTCCAACCTCAACTGGATCCCAGGCGCGCCGCCGACGCCCAACAAGGTCGACGTGAAGCTGTCGACTGGCGGGGCCAATCCCGGCGCGATCAATCTGTTCAACAGCGGCGGCAACACCTTCTTCATCGCGGACATCGTCGGCTACTACGCGGATCACAATCACGACGACCGCTACTACACCAAGCCCCAAGTCGACGCCGCAATCGCTGGAGCAGCGACCGGCGGCGCGACCGGGCCTGCGGGGCCGAGTGGACCGGCGGGCGCGGCCGGACCCACAGGACCGACGGGCGCAACCGGCGCAACCGGCGCAACCGGTGCTGCCGGACCAACTGGTGCAACCGGCGCAACCGGCGCGACCGGGGCACGGGGCCCGATCTCGGCCCGCTGCGCGGCGACATTGTTGTGGGACCTCACCGGTTGCACACAAGCGACCTTTGCGTTGCCGGCAACGGCGAACTCTCCCGCAGCCATGGAATTCGACGGCGCGAATCTGTGGACCGCCAACAGTGGTGGCGTCAGCCGGATCAACCCTGCCACCGGTGCAAGTACTGACTTCCCCTACCCAGCCAGCGTGGTGTCCGGTTCTGCGATCTCCTTCGACGGCACGAGCATCTGGGTAACCGCGGCCGATGATTTGGCCAGATTCAACATCACAACCGGCGCCGCAACTCGCTTTTCGGCTCCCGCCGGAGCGATCAACATGAAGGGCTCAGCCTTCGACGGCACTGACATCTGGACCGTCGACTCCGTCGACGGCACGGCAATCCGGTTCAACACGACGACTGGCGTCGGAACCGTCATTCCGCTTGCCGGCGCGTTGGACCCGCGAGAGTTGTTGTTCGACGGAACGTTCATCTGGATCTCCAATTTCGATGCCGATCTCATCACCCGGGTCAACCCCGTAACAAACCTCGTCACCAACTTCACACTCGACCCTGCGCTCACTCAGGGGTCGGCCATGGCCTTCGACGGCATCCACATCTGGATCATCAGCTTCAGCGCCAGGAACGTGATCAGGTTCGACCCAGGTCTCGGCACGTCGACCGCATTCAATCTTCCGACTAACACCGTCGCGAACCCTCGAGCGATCGCGTTCGACGGGACGAACCTGTGGATCGTCGGCGGTACGCCTGGTGGCTCGATCACCAAGCTCCACCCGGCCACCGGTGCAGGTGTCTCGGTCCCGGTGCCGACGATCGTGGATTCACCGGCGGCCCTCGCGTTCGACGGAACCAATATGTGGATGGCCGCCCGGGTCAGCGACAACGTGACCAGGATGGTGCCGTAACCGGTCCGGTCGCGGGTCGGCTCGACATCACCTGAACGGGGTCGTTCGAGCGGCGATGGCACGAATCCCCACCGCGTTGGGGATTCGTGACGCATATGGTCCCAGATCCGCCCCGCGGTTTGATTGTGAGCCAGGTCTGGGGACCTTCGTAACATCGGCAAGCCGGCCAGGGCGACATCGCAACGAGTGTGCGAGCGCGTCGAGGGGGTCGGCTCCGGTGAACCAATGCTCGAGAATCGACGTAGTGACTGTAGGTAACTGTTGGCAGCCCACCTGTCAGCAGTCGTCAAGGAGCCGCCATGATGCTTCTTCGAGTTGGGTACGCGAGATCTGCGGCTCCATCACGCCCTGCTGAAAAGGTCGGGCGTGATCATGACGCCGTGACGCATGAATGTCGCAGGGCACGTCGCAATCGCTTCGGCGACGACGCTGGCAAGATTGACGGGGAACCAGAACCACGTGAGAAACCGTGCTGGAGCCTCGGCCCACGGCGGCTGGGAGCATGGCGCCTCGTACGCGACATGGTCGGCGAGCGCTGCGAGGAAGGCATCCCATCGAGCGTCGAACAATTTCGGTTCGATCTCGATCAGGGCCGCTCGTTCGGCGACACCGACATCGCTGTATCCGTCGATGAAATCCAGCACCATCCGCATCCGCAACCGGTCCTCGTCGGACCGAGACATCGCGACCCCGAGTTCGTCGAGCGTCAGCGCGGTTCGGACCGTCATGTCGTCGATCCTATTGGGCAGGCCGTAACCGATGGACTACAGCAGGTCGTCGAGGGTGATTCGGGCCTTGGCTGTCAACGAGCGACCGGGGAAGATCTCGGCGACGAGCACCTCTATATCGATGCTGCTGGTGATGCCCAGCACGCCCGCTAACAGTGTGATGTCGTCGATGTCCTCCGGCCGGTTCGGCGCGAGGGCCGTCATCGCCAGCAGCAGTTCCGGACCGAGGGTCTGGACCTTCAGGTTCGGGCGCTCCCAGAGATCGGCAATGTCGTCAGCGATGTACTTCGGCAACGTGGACGACGCCTGATCATTGATCCAATGAGCGGGAAGGCCGAGTTGCTGGCCGGCGTCACGCGCTGCGCCGAGCACGATGCCACGCGGCGTCGGCGCGGCATCGACATGCCGGATCGCCTCACGTGCGCCGTGAGCGAACATCATCGCTGCGTCGCCGAACAGCAGGACTGTCGCAGAGGTTGCCCGGTCGACCAGCCGATCGCTGAGGGTCTCGAACGCAGACTCGAGTTCTCGGCGGGAGAGCAACGTGGTCGACATTGCGACGAGTGTACGAGTGCGATCGACGCGACGTCACCGGTCGACGGACCGAATTGATGTGACCTAGATTCGTGAGTAATGAGTGACACGGGCAGTGTCAGTGAGGCGGAGGTACGACATGAAATCACCACGATGGGCAGCGCTGGGTGCCGTTATGACGCTCACACTCGGGAGCGGCACACTGTTGCCGGCTGCCGAAGCGACCGTCACGACCGGAGAACGCAACATATTCGTCGCAATCACACCGTGTCGACTGTTCGACCTCCGCCCAGCACCCGACCAGATCGGTGGCCGCGGAACGCCACTGGCTGCGGGTGAGACGTTCACCCAACAGGTCACCGGCACCAACGGCAAGTGCATCGTCCCATCCGACGCAACGGCCGTAGCGATGAACGTCACGGCGGTCTCACCCACCGCTGCCGGTTTCGTGACGATCTGGCCCGCCGACGCGGCGAAGCCGTTGGCTTCCAACCTCAACTGGATCCCCACCTCACCACCCACCCCGAACAAGGTCGACGTCAAACTGTCCGCCACCGGAGCAATCAACCTGTTCAACAGCGCCGGCACCACCTTCTTCATCGCCGACATCGTCGGCTACTACGCCGACCACACCCACGACGATCGCTACTACACCAAACCCCAAACCGACGCCGCCATCGCAGCGGCCGCAGCCACGGGCTCGGGAGGTCTCGGGCTACCCGGACCGGCTGGGCCAGTTGGGCCAGCCGGACCAGCAGGCGCGATTGGACCAATCGGCGCAACCGGACCGGCGGGCGCGTCAGGTGTGCAAGGTGAGCCAGGAACAACTGGTGAAACAGGCGAGCAGGGTGAACCCGGTTCGGCAGGTCCAGCAGGACCAATCGGACCAGCAGGACCAATCGGACCCATCGGGCTGACAGGCGCAACCGGCGCCCAAGGACCAATCGGACCCATCGGGCCGACAGGCGCAACCGGCGCCCAAGGACCGATCGGTCCCATCGGCGCGACCGGCGCAGCAGGACCGACCGGCTCAGCAGGACCCACCGGAGCAACCGGACTCACCGGCGCAACCGGCGCAACCGGCGCAACCGGTGCCGCAGGACCAACCGGACCCATCGGCGCAACCGGTGCAACCGGTGCCGCAGGACCGATCGGACCCATCGGCGCGACCGGCGCAGCAGGACCCACCGGCGCGACCGGTGCCGCAGGACCAACCGGACCCATCGGCGCAACCGGTGCAACCGGTGTCACGGGACCAATCGGCGCAACTGGACCAACCGGGGCGACCGGCGCTCAAGGACCAATCGGCCCGCAGGGATCAACCGGTGCTGCTGGACCCACGGGGGCGACCGGAATCGGGGTCGCAAATGCGGGGTTCCGGACAACGAACGTCGACGACTTTGGCACGACAGCATCGATCAAGATCGGCTCCGACGGGCTCGCCATCGTGGCCCATAAGAATACGACAGCGTTCTTTGACAACCTCGAAGTCACCCATTGTTCCAACCCAGCGTGCACCACAGCAGCGAGCACTAGCCACGACGCACAGACAACCGGCTCGGATCCGTCGATTGCGATCGGCTCGGACGGCTTGGCTGTCATTGCCCACACGTTTGGTGCCGGCGCGAACACCCGGTTGCGCGTGACCCACTGCAGCAATCTGACATGTACGGGCGCGTCGCATGTGTCCATCACCGCTGCCCCGGCGGTGTCAGGGTCCGGCCAGCGACCATCAATCGCAATCGGAGCCGACGGTTTCCCGATCATCGCCCACCATGCACAGTCGGCCGGCGACCTACTCGTCACCCATTGCACTTCGGTGACCTGCAGCACTTCGACCACGACGACGATTGTCGAAAACAGCGGGCTGGATCCGTCGATCACAATTGGTGCTGACGGACTGGCGATCATCGCCCACCTCGTCGGCACCTCACTACTGATGACCCACTGCAGCAACATTGCGTGCACTGCCGCCACCTCGAGCTTGTTCGCCACAATCGACGTCCAAAGCCCGTCGATTGCGATCGGACCGGACGGGCTGGCTCTCGTCGCCCTGACGGATGCAGTGTTTGGCGTGCTGGTGGTCGTACGTTGCGGCGACGTGATGTGCGCGGGCTTGACGTCAACACAATTGAATCTCCCGGTCAACGATCCGTCGCTGACCATTGGTTCCGACGCTCTGCCAGTCATTGCCTCCAGCGACGACACCGGCGAACTCCGGATCATTCACTGCGGCAACGTGACCTGCACGGCAAGGACGTCAGTCGTGACCGTGCCGCTCGCGAGTGGGCAACCGTCTGGATTGACGCCGTCGATCACCGTTGGCCCCGATGGCATGCCGATCGTCGCCCACCACGAGGTCTTCGGAGATTCGCTGCGGGTGACCCATTGCGCCGATCTCTTCTGCGTCCCGTTCTCCCGACGTTGGTGACCCGACGCGTCCCCAGTTGGTAGATCCTTGGGTCGGTGACCCTGTGGCCGCGATTCGACGTACTGTCGGTTGGTAACTACTGACACATGAGGTGTCAGCAGTCGCAAAGGGGGCCGTCATGTTCACGTCATCGATCGTCGCTCGAAACACGCCGAAGCACACTCGTTCTCGTTGGGCTGCGATCGGCGCTGCCGTCACCGTCACCATCGGTGGCGGCGGTCTGGCATTCGTCGACGCGGGTGGTGGTGGCGCGGCGAGTGTGTTCGTGCCTATCTCGCCATGTCGGTTACTCGACACCCGACCAGCACCATCCACAGTCGGGCCACGCAACACACCGATCGGGCCGGGCGACACATTGACCGTTCAGGTCACCGGCGTCAACGGCGACTGCACCATCCCCGCTACGGCAACAGCGATCATCGTCAACACACCACCGTTGGCCCGACAGCAGGCAGCTTCGTGACCCTGTTCCCGGCCGACGTCACCAAACCCAACGCCTCCAACCTGAACACCACCGCCGGTCAGAACCCGACACCGAACCTGGTCACGGTCACGCTGTCGACTACCGGTGCGATCAAGATCTTCAACCTCGCCGGCAACGTCGACATCATCGGCGACATCGCCGGCTACTTCGAACCGGCCGGCGCGTCCGGAGCCGGCCCCGCAGGACCCACCGGTGCAACAGGAGCGGCTGGGCCCGCTGGTCCCGCCGGCGCGACGGGTGCCACAGGGCCTGCTGGCGCGACGGGCGCAACGGGCGCAACCGGTCCGATTGGCCCAGCCGGTCCAGTCCCCGGAAACGGTGACGCGTGCAACATCGACGGGTTGGTCGGCACGATCATCACCGGCTTCGACACCGACCACAACGCCAGCATCAAATGCTTCACGACGCGAATGACCACGATCGCTGGCGACGGCACAAACGGCTTTGCCGACGGTGACGGTCTCAACGCTCGGTTCGGCGTTCCGGCCGGCGTGGCGGTCGACCACACCGGCATCATCTACATTGCCGACTACAGCAACCACCGGATCCGTCGCATGACCCCCGACGGGACAGTGACCACGCTGGCCGGCAGTGGTGTCGTCGGTTCCGCCGACGGCCCTGCCACGACGGCCCAATTCTACTTTCCCCTAAGTCTCGCGGTCGACAACATCGGCAACGTCTACGTAGCCGACACCAGTAACAACCGAATCCGCAAGATCAATTCGCTCGGAGTCGTCACCACGATCGGCGGCGGCGCTACCGCCGGGTTTGCCGACGGCCCTGCGGCAACGTCTCTGTTCAACGCGCCTCGCGGCGTGGCGGTCGACGCGACTGGCAACGTCTACGTCGGTGACACCTTCAACGACCGGGTTCGCAAGATCACTCCCGGCGGTACGGTCAGCACAATCGCGGGTGTCGCAACACCAGGGTTTCTCGACGGCCCCGTTGCCACGGCCCGGTTCAATTTGCCGAGCGGGGTTGCCGTCGACGCCGACGGAAACGTCTACGTCGGCGACTCGGCTAACAACCGGATTCGCAAGATCACCCCCGCAGGTAACGTCAGCACCCTCGCCGGCGGTGCCGCTGCTGCGTTCGCTGATGGGCCAGGGGCTACGGCCAGATTCAACAATCCGACCGGCCTGGCAATCGACGACTTTGGCAACATCTACGTCGCTGACACAACAAACCGTCGGATCCGGAAAGTCACGCCTGCTGGCGTCGTTAGCACACTTGCCGGCAACGGAGCGACAGCGCTCGTCGACGCAGTCGGTGCCATCGCCCAGATCAACAACCCGTTCGGGGTTGCGGTGGACAATTCCGGCACGGTCTGGGTCGCAGACACGAACAACCACCGGATCCGCAAGATCAGCTGATCGACCACCCATCACCGACCGACACAGCTGAACAGGAACGACAACGTGACCAGGCCGCCCCCGTAACCGGGCCGGGCTAGATGGACGTGTGAATCCCCGGGGATTTGCCACTCTCGCGGTGGCAGATCCCCGGGGATTTTCCACATCGGTCCACATTGGACTGCTTGTGCAGCTATGCCCTGCGGAGCAGGCCGGGCGTGATCAATGATCCGTGTCGCGTGAACGTCGCCGGACCCGTTGCGATCGCTTCGGCAACGACGCTGGCCAACCTGACCGGTTCGTCTTCGATGAGAGCGGCCCGGTTTGCAGGATCGACATCACGACATCCGTCGAGCGTCGTCGGTGAACCGGTTGCCAAGATTCGACGTACTGTCTGTAGGTAACTGCTGACAGCCCACATGTCAGCAGACGTCAAGGAGCCGCCATGTTTATTTCATCGATCGTCGCTCGAAACACTCAGAAGTACTCCCGCACGCGTTGGGCTGCGATCGGCGCTGCCGTCACCGTGACCATCGGCGGCGGCGGCTTGGCGTTCGTCGATGCGGGTGGTGGTGGCGCGGCGAGTGTGTTCGTGCCGATCTCACCGTGCCGGTTACTGGACACCCGACCCGCACCATCCACCGTTGGACCACGGAGCACCCCGATCGGGCCAGGCGACACGCTGACCGTTCAGGTCACCGGCGTCAACGGTGACTGCACGATCCCCGCGACCGCAACCGCGATCATCATCAACACCACAACCGTAGGCCCGACAGCGGGCAGTTTCGTGACCCTGTTTCCGGCCGACGTCGCCAAACCGAACGCGTCCAACCTGAACACCACTGCGGGACAGAACCCGACACCGAACCTGGTCACCGTCACGCTGTCGACAACCGGGGCGATCAAGATCTTCAACCTCGCCGGCAACGTCGACATCATCGGCGATATCGCCGGCTACTTCGAACCCGCCGGAGCATCCGGAACCGGTCCTGCAGGACCCGCTGGCGCAACAGGGCCGGCCGGAGCGACCGGTCCCGCCGGGGCAACGGGCGCTACAGGGCCTGCAGGACCAGCCGGCGCAACTGGCGCAACCGGCGCAACAGGGCCGGTCGGCCCGGCGGGGCCAGTCCCGGGCAACGGCGACGCCTGCAACATCGACGGGTTGGCGGGCACGATCATCACCGGCTTCGACGTTGACCACAACGCAAGCATCAAATGCTTCACCAGTCGGATGACGACGATCGCGGGCGACGGAACCGACGGCTTCCTCGACGGCAATGGGCTGGATGTCAAGTTCGGCTTTCCGTCCGGCGTCGCCGTCGACCACACGGGCATCATCTACATCGCCGACTTCGACAACAACCGGATTCGGCGAATGACGCCGGACGGCACGGTGACCACGTTGGCCGGCAGCGGGGTTGAGGGCTTCGCCGACGGCACGGGCTTGGCGGCCCAATTCAATCGTCCCCAGAATCTGGCGGTCGACAACGTCGGCAACGTCTATGTCGCCGATACCAGCAACAACCGGATCCGCAAGATCACCTCGGCTGGGGTCGTCACCACCATCGGCGGAGGCGCGACCGCTGGCTTCGCCGACGGTCTTGCGGCCACGTCGCTGTTCAGCGCGCCGCGAGGCGTGGCCGTGGACACCGTAGGCAACGTCTACGTCGGTGACACTGCGAACCACAGAATCCGGATGATCACCCCCGGCGGCACCGTCAGCACAGTCGCCGGCATCGCAACGGCAGGGTTCCTCGACGGACCTGTCGCCACGGCCCAATTCAGCGCACCGAGGGGAATCGCAATCGACGCTGCCGGAAACATCTATGTCGGTGACAGTGCGAACAACAGAGTCCGCAAGATCACCCCGACGGGGGTCGTCAGCACGCTCGCCGGCGGGGCCACCGCTGGATCCACCGACGGGCCAGGAGCCACGGCCAGATTCAACACACCCTCCGGCCTGGCCATCGACGACTTCGGCAATATCTACGTCGCCGACACGTTGAACCGGCGAATCCGCAAGGTCACGCCGGCCGGCGTTGTCAGCTCACTTGCCGGCAACGGCTCGACTGGCTCTGCCGACGGGGTCGGCACCAACGCACGGATGAACAACCCGTTCGGCGTCGCCGTGGACAACTCGGGCACGGTCTGGGTCGCAGACACGAACAACAGCCGGATCCGCAAGATCAGCTGACCGAAGGCCCCGACACCCCGACAAAAGCCCCGATCGAGATCAGTAAACCGCTGGGATTGATCTCCCGTATTGTTCGTCGGGTAACTACTGACACAGCTACGGATGGCCTCCCGCTGATCGTGCATCAGAGTACGACGACGACGGCACTGTCGATCACCCACTGCATCACGCTGCTGTGTTCGTCGTCCACGTCCGGAACCCTGGCCGCGACCGGAAACGATCCGACCGCGACCATTGGTTCGGACGGGCTCGGCGTGATTGCATCGACCGATCCCACAGGTGAACTACGGATCAGCCGCTGCACCAACATTGCCTGCACGAGCACGAGCACGACCTCGATCGCGACTGTGCCTCTGGCCGGTGTGGACGCGTCCGGTGTGATGCCGTCGATCACCGTTGGCCCCGATGGGATGCCGATCATCGCCCACAATGACGCTCAGGCCGATGGATTGCGGGTGACCCATTGCAGCGATCTCTTCTGTATCCCGTTCCAGCGCCGCCGGTGATCCGGCGGCGCAGGTTTCGGATCGTGGATCAGCCTCCGCTGACGTCGGAGACCTTCTGCTTGCCAGCGCCGAGGAACGGCATCATCGCCCGCAATTCGGCACCGACGGTTTCGATCTGGTGCGTCGCACCAGCGGCGCGGAGTTCGTTGAAGCGAACCCGGCCGCCTTCGCTCTCGGCGATCCATTCCTTGGCGAACTTGCCGGTCTGGATCTCCTTGAGGATCTTCTTCATCTCCAGCTTGGTCTTCGCGTTGACGACGCGAGGGCCGCGGGTGACGTCGCCGTACTCGGCGGTGTCACTGATGCTGTAGCGCATCCCGGCAATGCCTTCCTCGTACATCAAGTCGACGATCAGCTTGACCTCGTGGAGGCACTCGAAGTACGCCATTTCGGGCTGGTAGCCAGCCTCGACCAGAGTCTCGAAGCCGGCCTGGACCAACGACGTCACGCCGCCGCACAACACAGCCTGCTCACCGAACAGGTCGGTCTCGGTTTCTTCGGTGAACGTGGTCTCGATGACCCCGGCGCGGGCTGCGCCGATGGCATCGGCATACGACAGCGCGAGATCATGGGCACCACCGGTTGCGTCCTGCTCGACCGCGATGATCGCTGGCACGCCACCGCCCTCGGTATAGGTGCGGCGCACGAGGTGGCCGGGACCCTTCGGGGCGATCATGATCACGTCGATCAGCTTCGACGGACGAATCCGCTTGAACCGAATGTTGAAGCCATGAGCGAAGGCCAAGGCCTTGCCCTTTTTGAGGTGCTTCTTGATCTCGTTCTCGTAGGTCTCTTTCTGCTCGGTGTCCGGCATCGTCATCATGATGACGTCGGCCCACTTGGCCGCGTCGCCGATGCTCTTCACCGTCAGTCCAGCCGCCTCGGCCTTGGCCGCAGACTTCGAACCTTCGCGCAGGCCGACCACAACGGGCACGCCAGATTCCTTCAAGTTGAGCGCGTGGGCATGGCCTTGCGAGCCATAGCCGATGATCGCGACCTTGCGGTTGCGAATGACCGACGAATCAGCATCCGCCTCGTAGTACACCTTGGCTGCCATCAGTTTGCTTTCCCTCACACCGCGCGAAGTCGTGCTTCGCGGTCCCCTTTGGGCAGCGCGACCCGACCGGTGCGCTGCAAT
>JANOQU010000357.1:0-4442 GCA_031422355.1 Actinomycetes bacterium | reverse complement strand
TGAATCGTCCGGATCGGCTGAACGCGATCGACGGCAGCCTGCTCGACGGCATGGACGACGTGCTGGACGCGCTCAGTGTCGGCGGCGCCTATCGGGTCGCGATCCTCACCGGTGCGGGTCGAGGCTTCTCTGCGGGTGCGGATCTGAGCGGAACCGGCGAACCGTGGACGGTGCCGGCTCGGGCCAAGTTCAAGACGATGTACGACGCTCAGGTTCGGCTCACCGATCAGTACACCCGCCTCTACGAGCTGCCGATTCCCGTGATCGCCGCAGTCAACGGCGCGGCTGTGGGCGGCGGGTTGGCGTTCGCGTTGCACTGCGATATTCGAATTGCGTCCGACAATGCCCGGTTCGGGTCGGTCTTCATCAAGGCCGGGTTTTCCTCGATGGACATGGGCACGAGCTACCTCCTGCCCAAGATCGTCGGCGCGGGAGTCGCGAGAGAATTGATGCTCACCGGTCGGATCATCGACGCCGCCGAGTCATACCGAATCGGGCTGGTCCACGAGATCGTTCCAGCCAACGAATTGCTGAACGCATCGCTGAATATGGCTCGCCTGATCGCGACCAACAACGAGTACGGCGTGTGGCAGACCAAGATCGGCCTGAACGCTGCGCTCGACGCGCCCAGCCTTCGCTTTGCCAAGGAAATCGAGAACCGAACGCAGATCCTGTCCGGATTCACGAACAATCCAGCCGAGGCAGCCAAGGCCCACGTCGAGAAGCGCGACCCGGTGTGGGACGTACTCTGATTGCGTCAGCCCTGAGCAGCGGCCGTTCGAGCTGCAATCCGCCGCAGCGGCGGCTCCGTCGGCGGCGGCTGTTTGCGTGGTGGCAACTCGGTCAAGAGCAGCGTGCTGGCCTGGGTGATTGAGAACACGGCTCGCTCGAACGCGGCCGCCGTCGCTGGTGACGTGGACTGCACGCCGCTGATCTTGCGGACGTACTGACGGGCTGCAGCCTCGATCTCGGTCGGTGTCGCCACCGGCTGCAGGCCGCGCAGGGTTGTGATGTTCCGGCACATCCCGAGAACCCTAGGCGGCTGGCTCCGGCCTTCGGGCCGAATCTCAGCCGATCTGAACGAGATCGACCAACATCACGATGTCGGTCGTCGCGTCGAGACCCATCTGCGCGTTGGCTTCGGCCCCGAAGCCGAGCGCCGGTGGAAGGATCAGCAATCTGCGACCGCCGACGCCCATTCCGATGATGCCATCGACGATCGCGGGGACGTTCGCTTCATCGAGGGCGAGGTCGATCGGCGTGCCGGTGGTCCACGAACTCTCCAGCTCCTCACCGGTGTCACCGCGGTAGAGCACGTACTGGATGAACACGGTCTGGCCGGCGAGCGCTATCAGGCAACGGTCGCCTTCGACGAGATCGGTAACGGTGACGGCGGCGGCGCCAGTGCTGGTCGGCACTTCGATGACCGGCTCGTCGGCTGGGTCCGCTGTGGGGGGTCCACTCTTCACGGACACGGCGTCGATGACGAAGGTGAGGGCGTCGCCGGGTTGGATGATGTCACCCTGCGGGTTGTCGCCGTATGCGAGATCAGCGGGAATATCAAGCTGGCGTCGGCCTCCGACTTTGATGCCAATCAGACCCTGTTCCCAACCCTGAATCACGCCGCCAGTTCCGAGGGTGACCGGAAAGGTTTCGCCTCGGTCGTAACTGTTGTCGAATTCGGTACCGTCGGCAGTGCGGACACCGACGTAGTTGACCTCGACCACGTCGCCCTCCTTCGCTGGCTCTCCGCTGCCGTCGAACAAGTCGGTGATCACGAGTTCGCTCGGAGACTCGCTGGGGATTTCGACCGCTGGCTTGCCGTCGGGGAAAGACGCGACGGGAGTGGTGTCAGGGGTGACGACCGGACAGTCCGACGGAATCGCTGGGCCAGATTCGTTGCTGGAAGCCGTGGTCGAGGCAGAGTTGGACACGGAATTGGACACGGGGCTGGAGTCGGAACTGGATGAGGAATCGTCGCCACACCCGGCGAGAAGAGTGACACTCAGAAGGGCGGCGGGGAGCAAGCGACGGCGCATTCGGGCGACCCTACCGGCGGTCGTGTACGAACTCGACGCTCTCATTGGCTGATCCGTCCAAGACGGGGGGTCTTTGATGAAAGCATGGAAACGATGTCACCGGCTTTCGATGCACCCGCCACTCATCCGGCTGCACCGGATCCGCGGTTGGAGCGTGCGGTCGCGCTCGCCGAGCGCCTGCTCGAGGAGTCGCAGAAGATCGCAACGCGATCCGAATCACGACAACTCCGCCGGCTCGGTGCCTTGATCGATGACGAGCAGGGGCGCGAGTTGGTCCAGTTGTTGACCGACGACGTGCTCCGAATCCATGATCCTGCTCGAGCTGCGCGTCGATTCAGCGACGTTGTCTCAACCGTCGGCGTTCCCGGTTCGCTGACCACGATCGACGCAGCGATGTTGCGGATCGGGGCTCGGCTCGCGCCAATCGTGCCTCGGTTGTTGCTGCCACTGGTGAGACGTCGAATTCGAAGCGAGACGCGCGGCGTGGTTCTGTCGGCCGCCGATCCGGACTTTGCCGATCATGTCGCCACGAGAACCAAGCAGGGCGTGCGGCTGAACGTCAACGTTCTCGGTGAGGCGATTCTGTCCGACGTCGAAGCTGCCAACCGGCTCGCCGCGGTGCGCGCCAGGTTGAAGCGGACCGATGTCGACTATGTGTCGGTCAAGATCTCGGCACTCTGTGCGAACCTCGACCCGCTGGCATTCGACGACGGTGTTTCCCGGGCGAGTGAGTGTCTGCGAACGCTGTACCGAGACGCAATGGACGCGTCGCCGACGAAGTTCGTCAACCTCGACATGGAGGAGTTCAAGGACCTCGCCCTGACAGTTGCGACGTTCACCTCGGTGCTCGACGAGCCCGAGTTCGAAACACTGGATGCAGGGATCGTGCTCCAGGCATATCTCCCTGACTCCCACGCTGCGCTCGAATTTCTCGGCCGATGGGCGACTGAACGTCAGGTGCGTGCTAGGGGACGAATCAAGATCCGCTTGGTCAAGGGTGCGAATTTGGCAATGGAGCAGGTCGACGCAGAGACCCACGGTTGGAATCAGGCCCCGTACCCGACCAAAGCCGATGTCGACGCGAGTTACAAACGGATGCTCGACTCTGCACTGCGACCCGAATGGAGCGCAGCGGTTCGAGTCGGTCTGGCGAGTCACAACCTGTTCGACATCGCGTGGGCGCTCGTGCTGCGCGACGGCCTGGCTGATCCGACCAGGATCGAACTCGAGATGTTGGAGGGCATGGCACCTGCTCAGGCTCGGGCGGTCAATGCCGCTGCCGGCGGGCTGCTGCTCTATGCACCCGTTGTTGCCCCCGACGACGTCGACTCCAGCATCGCCTACCTGTCACGGCGACTCGATGAAAACACGTCTCCGGACAACTTCCTGCGGGCGTTGTTCACTCTTGAACCGCGGACGCCCGAGTTTCGCGAGCAGGCCGAACTTTTCCGGACAAGCGTGCTCAACCGAGCCCTGATCTCGACCGAAAGTCGACGCTCGTCGGTGCGACCGCCTGATCCGACGGCCCCGTTCGACAACGCTGCAGATTCCGACTTCACGGACGCTCGCATCCGCGAGTCCCTGGACGTCGAGGTTCGGTTAGCGCCGATGCCGGTCATCCACGAGACCATCGGCATCGACTCGATCGTGGAAGGAGCTCGACTGGCGTCCTTGCTGTGGGCTCAATCGTCGACGGCTGATCGTCGGGCGATGCTCGACCTCGTCGCCGACACGATGGAGACTCAACGCGGTATCACGCTTGCGGTCATGGCCGCAGAGGCCGGCAAGACCGTTCGCGAGGGCGACCCCGAGATCAGCGAAGCAATCGATTTCGCCCGCTACTACGGCACCGTCGGTACGCAGTTGTTCGAGGGCCTCGGTGACGACGGAACTACTGTGTCTTCTCGCGGCGTCATCCTGGTCGTCGCGCCGTGGAACTTCCCATATGCCATCCCGGCCGGCGGCGTGTGCGCAGCCCTCGCTGCCGGGAACGCGGTCATTCTCAAACCAGCTCCGGAGGCCCGGCGATCATCGTGGCTGCTGGCGAACCAACTGTGGGATTCCGGCGTACCCCGCGACCTGGTCCAATTCGTTGCCTGCGAGGACAATGAGGTCGGCCGCCATCTCGTCACCCATCCCGACATCGAAACCGTTGTGCTCACTGGCTCATACGAGACTGCGAAGCTCTTCGTCGGCTGGAAGCCCGATCTCCGGCTGCTTGCCGAGACCAGTGGAAAGAATGCACTCGTCGTCACCGCGGCCGCTGATCTCGACGCTGCCCTGCGCGACGTGGTCAAGTCTGCGTTCGGCCACGCTGGACAGAAGTGCAGCGCGGCGAGCTTGGTGATCGTCGAGGCCGCTGTCTACGACGATCCGTCCTTCCATCGTCGCCTCGCCGACGCC
>JANOQU010000356.1:0-11009 GCA_031422355.1 Actinomycetes bacterium | reverse complement strand
ACCACGTCGCGGCAGTGGCTGAACGCAAAGATCGGGTACTCGATACCGAGTTGGTCACATAGGTCTGTACGCATCTGTTCGCTCTCCCTGGATGAGCGTCACCTCGCTCGATAAGCCGAAGCTACATGGGTCGTCAGTCCTGCGGCCACGTGGACGCAACGGCCAGCAGATCGTCACGGAATTGGGGATGAGCGACGGCGGCCAAGGACAGTGACCGCTCTCGAACTGTCCGTCCGAGTAGTTCGGCAACACCGAACTCGGTGATCACCACGTCCACCTGATGACGCGGCGTACTGATCACGGATCCACTCGGCAACTTGGGCAGAATACGGCTGACGATCTCGCCGTTGATCACGCTGGTCGACGGCAAGCAGACGAGGCTCCGGCCCTCGTCGGACAGGCTCGGCCCACCAACGAAGTCCTCGTGTCCGCCAATGCCGGAGAACTGCTTTCCGTTGATCGTGTCGGCTATCACCTGGCCTGCGAGATCAATTGCGAGAGCGCCGTTGATGGTCACCATGTCGCGATTGCGGGCGATCAGCTCCGGTGAGTTGACGATGCTGACTGGCAGAAAGCGGACCGCGTCGTTGTCGTGCAACCAGTCGTACAACTCAGCGGTGCCCGCTGCGAACGTCGTCAGCGAGTAACCATCGAACGGGCCGCCCTTGGCATTGGAGACCTTGCCGGCTCGATGCAGGTGCATCAAACCCGTCGTGAACATCTCGGAGTGAACGCCGAAGTCGCCGAGCGGACCCTCCGACAGCACCTTTGCGACCTGGCTGGGGATGCCACCGATGCCGGTCTGCAGCGTGCAACCGCTATGAACATAGGTCGCAGCGAACTCAGCGATTGCCTTCTCGGCATCGGTCGGCACAGCATCCGCAAGCACGAACGGCACTCGATCGGTCTCCACGAGGATGTCGATTTCGTCGAGGTACAGCCGATGCGGATGATCCGGCAGGACTCCCAAAGTCCGGGGAAACTTGTCGCTCACCTCGACCAGGAGCACGCGATCCGGGTTTGCGCCGGCGGCGTGAAGTTCGTCGACCGACGCCCCTGCATGCAGGCTGAGACTGACCCATTCGCCACGATTCGGATCGTGACCGCCTGGACCGGCGGCGGTGGCCATGACCCGCGGTGCGAGGTCGTGCAGGATCGTTTCGAACCGCCGGAAGTCAGCCGGGACGAAGTCCACCGACGCGCCCGCATCCCGGAGGAAGCGCTCGGCCGGGCCATAGAAACCGCTCCGATAATGCACGCCCGTCCGCATGAACAACTCATACAGATCGGGCAACAAGGCCCCGAAGATTTGCAGATCGGTGAAGTCGTCGCGTGCACCGAGCGCGTGCAGGAACCCACCCGGTACACCCGGGCCAAGCGGAACGGCGAGCGAGTCGGTGGACCCAATCGCTGCCACCGCGCGGTCCATGTCCATCAGCATCCGCACACTCTGCCATGGGTACGACCGTGCCGGTAACGTTGAAGAGCGATGCCGTCCACCTCGTTCGCCCCGTTCCGCCACCGGGCCTACCTGTTGGTCTGGATCGGCGCGATGGTGTCCAACGTCGGAACCTGGATGGAAACGACTGCCCTCAGCTACTACGTCGCCGACACCTCGCAAGCATCGTGGTCGGGCGTGGTTGCGGCAGCCGGATTCCTGCCGACGGCCTTGCTCAGTCCACTTGGCGGAGCGTGGGCCGACCGCTTCGACCGACGCAAGATCCTGATCCTGACGAACGTCTTTTCGCTGGTGGTCGCTTCGCTCGTTGCGTTACTCGTTGCCACCGGCCATGCAACGCCGCTGTTGCTCGCAGTCTTTGCATTGCTCGGCGGTTGCGGCCATGCGCTCGGATTTCCAGCGTTCCAGGCGGCACTTCCAGACCTCGTTCCGCCCGAAGAGTTGGTCGCCGCGATCGGTCTCAGCAGCACCCAGTGGAATCTGGGACGAATCCTTGGACCAACTGCTGCTGGTGTTGCGATCTGGATCGGTGGAGTACCGGCCGCGTTGTGGTGCAACGCAGCCAGCTTCCTGGCCGTGATCGCAGCGGTTGCGCTCGCCGACATTCCCAAGGCCACCCGGACCAAGCGGGCCATCGTCCAGGCAATGCGCGACGCGATCCACTTCGCCAAGACGAATGAAGCCGTGCGATCGATGGTTCCGATCATGATCCTGACGTCGTTGGTCGCGGCACCGTTTATCGGGTTCATCGCCCAGATGGCGACAAAAGTGTTCGACTCCGACCAAGCGGGCACGTCACTCCTCGTCACCGCTCAAGGCGTCGGAGCAGTGATCGCTGGCGCATCGATGGGCGCCGTGACTCACCGGTTCGGTTTGCGCAGAACCACAGTCGGTGCCGTCGTCCTGATCGGGCCGGCGCTGATGTTGTACGGCGCAGCACCACATATTGCGCTCGCAGCCGCTGCGGTTGCCTTTGCGGGCGGTGCGTACATGGCCAGTATCTCCAGCTTCTCGTCGATCACCCAACAGTCGGCACCGTCAGAAATTCGCGGCCGAGCGATGATGGTCAACAACTTCATTCTCGGACTTGCGTACCCGTTGGGGTTGTTCATCCAAGGTCCACTCGCGGACCTGACATCGTTGCGCGCCGTCACGATCGGCAGCGGAGCGCTGACGCTCGGCGTGCTGATCGCTGGCCGGCTGTGGCGTCCGCAGCACACCCGCCCGATCGCGCTCGCGATCAACTGACCGGCGAACGCGGTTCACGTCGCTGTCCGCTCGCAAGCCCGTCCGCTCGCAAGCGGCCACGTATGCAGCCGTAGGGTGCGCCGATGGACTTCGAGATCCCGGCAGATATTCAAGACACGCTCGACCAGTTGGACGAGTTCATCGAGCGTGAGATCAAGCCGCTCGAGCAGCAAGACGACAACATCCGGTTCTTCGACCATCGCCGCGAGTACTCGCGTACCAACTTCGAAGCGGGCGGCGTTCCGACCGAGGATTGGGAGGCGGTGCTGCGCGAGATGCGGCGACGCGCCGACGCAGCCGGGTGGCTACGACTCGCGCTGCCCGTGGAATTCGGCGGCCAGGGTGCGAGCAACCTGAAGATGGCGATCATTCGCGAGCACTTCGCCGCAAAGGGCCTCGGCCTGCACAACGATCTGCAGAACGAGTCCAGCATCGTCGGCAACTTCCCGACGGTGTTGATGATGCGCGATTTCGGCACGCCCAGTCAGATCACCGAATGGATGCCTGGCTTCCTCGATGGGTCGCAGCGGCTGGCTTTCGGCCTGACCGAACCAAATCACGGCAGCGATGCAACGTACATGGAGACCACCGCTGTCAAAGACGGCGACGAATGGGTGATCAACGGGATGAAGCGTTGGAACAGTGGCCTGCACCACGCAACCCACGACATCATCTTCGCCCGCACGAGCGGTGAGCAAGGCGATCCGAAAGGCATCAGCGCGTTCCTCGTTCCGACCGATGCCCCTGGCTTCAAGGTCGAGTTCTTCTGGTGGACCTTCAACATGCCGACCGATCATGCCGAGGTTTCCTTGACAGACGTTCGGGTTGGTTCCGAAGCGTTGTTCGGGCCGCTCGATCGCGGCCTCGAACTGGCTCAGCACTTCGTCCACGAGAACCGGATTCGCCAGGCTGCATCCTCGCTCGGCGCAGCCCAATACTGCATCGACGAAGCCGTTTCCTACGCCAACAACCGTGTCACATGGGGCAAGAAGCTGAGTCAGAACCAAGGCATCCAGTTCCCGCTCGTCGAGCTCCATTCCGAAGCAGCGATGCTGCGCCAACTGATCAGGTACACCGCCTGGAGCCTTGACCGCAAGCACCACATGGAGGTCACCCACCTCGTCGCGATGTGCAACTACCGAGCCAATCGGCTCGTCTGCGATGCCGCCGACCGAGCGATGCAGACTTGCGGCGGCGTCGGCTACTCGCGGCACATGCCTTTCGAGCACATCTATCGCCATCATCGCCGCTACCGGATCACCGAAGGTGCCGAGGAGATCCAGATGCGAAAAGTCGCCCAGAACCTTTTCGGCTTCGGCCGCAAGTAGCCGGTAAGTTCTGACGCGTTCCGCGGTCGATTGCACATGGGGGTTGTGAGATGAGTCGAGACATTGCTGCACTGGTGGCATCGATGACGGTGGACGAGCGGGCTTCGCTCACGGCTGGTTCGACCGCGTGGTCGACGGTCGCCGTGCCCCGGGTCGGGATCCCGGAGGTGTTCGTCACTGATGGTCCAGCCGGTGCGCGTGGACCGCAGTTCCCAGGAGCCGGCCAACAGGTCAAGTCGTTGAACATCCCGTGCGGGTCCGCGCTCGGCGCAACGTGGAATCCTGAGCTCCTCGAAGAACTGGGCGAAGCGCTCGGCGATCAGACCAGAACCAAGGCCTGCCGGGTGTTGCTTGCACCGACAGTGAACCTGCATCGGTCGCCGATCGCTGGTCGCAACTTCGAGGCGTACTCAGAAGATCCGTTGCTGACCGGCAAGCTTGCCGCGGCGTTCATTCGGGGGGTCCAGAGCCACGGCGTCGCGACCACGGTGAAGCACTTCGCTGGCAACGAAAGCGAGTTCGAGCGGATGACCATCGACAGCGTGATCGATCAGCGAACGCTGCGCGAGTTGTACCTGCTGCCCTTCGAGTTGGCGGTGAAAGAGGGTGGCTCGCTCGGCATCATGACGTCGTATAACCGGCTCAACGGCAGTTACAACACCGAGAGCCACACGATGCTGCAGAAGATTCTGCGTGAGGAATGGGGCTTCGACGGCTTCGTCATCAGCGATTGGTACGCGGGTGGAAGTACCGCTGGTGCTGCTGGCGCCGGCCTGGATCTGGAGATGCCAGCACCGGCGCGGTTCTATGGCCGCCATCTCGGCAAGGCCGTTCGCGACGGCGAGATCGACGAAGGTCTGCTCGACGCGGCGGCGACTCGACTGCTGACTGTGCTCGACCGACTCGGCGCGCTCGACGACGAGCCGCGCGAGCCGATTGCGATCGATCGGCCCGCTCACCATGCACTCACCCGCCGCGCCTCCGCTGAATCGATGGTGTTACTGAAGAACGATCGCGTGCTTCCATTCGATGCGTCCGCGATCAAGACGCTCGCGGTGATCGGGCCGAACGCCGAGCGGGCCCGAATCATGGGTGGTGGCTCTGCCGAGGTCGAGCCTCACTACCGCATCTCCCCGCTCGAAGCCCTTCGCAATCATCTCGGCGACGACGTCACCATTGTCTTCGAGCAGGGATGCGACATCGACAAGACCGTGCCGATCATCTCGTCCGCACAACTCGATGCCGGTAACGGCGAGTCCGGGTTCGCAATCCAGATGTACGAGGGCCTCGAATGGGAGGGCGACGTCGTCGCCACATCCATCTGCCCGGACGGCCGGGTCATGCTGCTCCCAGAGAGCGGCAACGGCGTGCCCACGGGCCGGATGTCGTTCCGGGCGACGTCGAAATTCATGCCGACTGTCAGCGGTCCGCACATCATCAGCATGATCCAATTGGGGAGGGCCAGGCTGATCGTCGATGGCACGTTGCTGTTCGACGGCATCACCGAGCAAACTCCGCGCGGCGAAGCGTTCTTCGGTCTCGGTAGCGAGGAACTCGTCGCCCAGGTCGAGATGGTCGAAGGCACACCAACTGTGATCGATGTCGAGTTCTCGACCACGACGAAGTCCTGGCTGCAAGGTGTCCAACTCGGGTGCAAGGCAGTCCCCAGCGCCGACATGATGGACCGCGCCGTGGTCGCTGCCGCTGCTGCGGACGCCGTCATCGTGATCGTCGGCACCAACGACGATTGGGAAACCGAGGGCAACGACCGGGCCACGATGGATCTTCCCGGCAGGCAGGGCGAACTGATCGAACGGGTCTGTCGAGCCAACCAGAACACCGCTGTCGTCGTCAACGCTGGTTCGCCGGTCACGACCGCATGGTCGGCGGAAGCGCCGGCTGTTCTACTCGCATGGTTCGGTGGCCAGGAAATGTCCAACGCACTCGTCGACGTGGTCTTCGGCGCGACCGACCCATCCGGTCGACTTGCCACCACATACCCGGCGTGCATCGAACACACGCCGTCGTTCGGAAACTTCCCCGGCGAACACGGCCAGGTCCGCTACGCCGAGGGGGTCCTGATGGGCTACCGCTGGTACGAGGCCCGCAAACTTCCGGTCCCATACGCCTTTGGTCACGGGCTGTCGTACACGTCGTTCGACATCGGTGCACCGAGCGTTGTCGGCGCCGCAGCGGCGACCGATGGCGAGATCGATCTGACTGTGTCAGTCCGGGTCGCCAATACCGGCACCCGCCGTGGCGCCGAAGTGGTGCAGTGCTACGTCGGTTCGGTAGCACCCGCCGTCGTCCGGCCACCGAAGGAATTGAAGGACTTCCGCAAGGTCTGGTTGGATCCGGGCGAATCCACGACCGTCACCTTCACACTCGGTTCGCGAGCATTCGCCTACTGGGATCCGGGCAGCATCTACAAGGGAGCCATCGTGCCCCACGCTGCCGGACCGTGGACCGCAACCGAGGTCGTCGAGCCGAGGTGGCGGGTTGATGCCGGCGAATACCAGATCCATATCGGCCGGGCGTCGGACGATATCGCTCACGTCGCGCTCGTCGAGGTGACCGGTTGATTCGCACTGAGACGCATGGTCGGGTACGCGTCATCACCCTCGATCGCCCAGAGGTTCGCAACGCGTTCAACGAAGCGCTCTACGACGCAGCCACAGAGGCTTTGATGGATGCCGCTCACGACAACACCGTTGCCGTCGCGGTCGTGACAGGCGCCGCCGGCGCGTTCTCGTCCGGCAACGACCTCAACGAGATGGCAGCGCGCAACAGCGGCTCGTTTGTGGACGGTGTTCACGGCTTCCCCGGATTCGTCGATCAATTGATCGACTTTCCGAAGCCCCTGCTGTGCGCCGTCAACGGCTTGGCCGTGGGCATTGGAGCCACGATGCTGGCGCTCAGCGACATGGTGTTCATCGCCGCGGATGCACGCGTGCGGTGCCCGTTCACCCGCCTCGGGGTCGCCCCGGAGGCCGCAAGTAGCGCATCGTTTCCTCGCCTACTCGGTCGCCAGAACGCAATGTGGGCATTGCTCAGCAGCGAATGGCTGTCGGCGGACGAATGTGTGCAGATGGGCCTTGCCTGGAAGGTGTGCGAACCCGACGACCTGATGAACGTGACCCTGCAACACGCCCAGATCCTCGCTTCCAAGCCGATCAACTCACTCGTCGAATCCAAGCGTGTCATCGTCGAACCGTTGAAGGTCGAGTTGCATGCCGCTCGCGCTCGAGAAAACGACGCGTTCCGTGTCCTGATGGGTGGGCCGGCCAACATCGAATCATTGATCGCCTTCGCCGAGCGTCGCGAGCCGGACTTCAGTACGGTCGATGATTCACCGATCGCCCGCTGATCGCCCTTCGATCGTTGGCTTCGTTGGCTTCGTTCGCGCTTCGGTCGTGGCTTCGTTCGTGGCTTCGTTCGTGGCACATTCCACGCCCTCGGTGCCGCTGCGTGCCACCCCTTGGCACGGAGCGGGAACAAGGGCGTGATTCGTGTCACCGGGCGGTCAGCGCACGAACCGGCCCTGACATGTTAGGTCGACTGTACATTGAGGAGAAGTGATGACTAGCATGAACCACGTGCATCCGGAACTCGACAGCGACAAGGTCAATTCGATCTTGAACTCGATCCTCGAGGCCGAACTGTCCGGCGTCGTCCGGTACACCCATTATTCACTGATGATCATCGGGCCGAACCGGATCCCGCTGGTTGCGTTCATGAAGGCTCAGGCGGCCGAATCGCTGCTGCATGCCGAGCAGGTCGGCGAGATACTCACCGGTCTCGGCGGCCACCCGTCGCTGCGGATCACGCCGATCGAAGAGACCCACCGGCACACGATCCACGACATCCTCAGCGAGAGCCTGGCTCACGAACTCGCAGCCCTTGCGCTGTACAGAAGTCTGCTCGACGCTGTCACGGGGTCATCGGTGTTTCTCGAAGAGTTTGCCCGCGGCCAGATCAGCGCCGAAGAACAACACCAACTGGAGCTGAACAAGATGCTCCGTGACTTCGCCCAACCCACCAACTGATTCGCGAGGAGCCGCAGTGTCCAAGCCCGTTTGCCTGATCGTCTGTAGTGGCAAGGACTGCCGCGCTGACAAGGGATTCGACGAGTTGATGGACCTCGCCTGCGAGACCAAGTCAGCGTTGCAGTCGCCGTGCCAGAGTTTGTGCCACGGGCCGATCGCAGCGATCCGCAGCGGCAGCGACCTGCGTTGGTTCTCTCACATTCGGTCGAAGTCGATGCGCAAGGCTTTGGTCGAGATGATGGCGACCGGACGGGTGCCCAAGGAATTGTCCAAGCACGAAGTCACCAAGCATCGCAACGAACTCAAGGGCTCGGGTCGCCTCAAGCGCATCGACGGCAAACGAATCCGCTCTGTTGCCTGAGCAGCAACGGCCATGTTGAGAACGTGGCCGAGCGATGAAGTGAGTCAGATCGCGAAGAGAAAGCTCAACACGCCAGTCCCTAGCGCTCTTTGATCGCTTTGACCACTTCGTCGAGGTGGGCTTGGCCCTCATACAGCGAGCGAAGCATCCAGAACCGCCAGAACTTGACGAGCGCCGTCCGAATCCACAGGGCCGCGCCGACCACCGCCATCGAGATACAGGCGAGACCCAGAATGATCAGTTCGTTCTGGTCGAGTTCACTGGTCTCCTGACCGGCCTGAACGAACGAGCCGATTCCGACCAGGATCGAGAGCACCATCAGCACCACCCCGAACGAACTGGCCGCTTTCTCGGCCCCCGCTTTTCCGGAGGTCTTCACCTGCAGATCCGCGATCTCGCTCTTGAACTTCTCGATTCGGTCGTCTGTTGTCATGATTGTCCCTTTCCGCCTAGATAGGCCGATGACAGTTCTTCTGCGAGTTCGTCGGGTGCGCCGACGCGTGTGATTCGGCCGTGCAACATGATCGCAGCCCGGTCGGCAATGCCGAGCACGGTACGCGCGAACTGTTCGACCACGAGGACCGAAACACCTTCCTGGGCAACTTGAGCCACGATTTCATAAAGCCGACCCACGATGAGCGGAGCGAGCCCCATCGACAGTTCGTCGAGCAAGAGAACCGCTGGATCGGTGGATAGAGCTCTGGCCATCGCCAGCATCTGCTGCTCGCCGCCCGACATCGTGCCGGCCATTTGCCCGCGCCGTTCGCCGAGCCTCGGGAACCGCTCGTACGCGATCGACTCGATCTGATCCAACTTGGCGCCCGTGTGGGTGCACATCAACAGATTCTCGTGAACGGTCAGATTAGGGAAGATGCCGCGACCCTCTGGGATCGTGCACAAGCCGATCCGTGCCAACTTGTCGGCGCTGACCCCGGCGACGGAGCGACCGGCGAGACGAATATCGCCGCTCATCAACTCGACCAAGCCGCCGCAGACCTTGAGGCTGGTGGACTTGCCGCCGCCGTTCGGGCCGAGGAGCGCCAACACTTCGCCGCGGTTGACGGTGAGGGTGACGCCGTGCAGCACCTCGATCGGGCCGTAGCCCGCCCGGACGTCGACGAGTTCGAGGATCGGGTCATGAACCGCGTCGACGACCGGTTCGATCAGAGCCAATGTCATGAGTCCGTCCTCGCTGGTTGTTCCTCGCCGAGATATGCCTCGAGGACTGCCTTGTCGGTCTGGATCTGTTGAGGAGTTCCGGTTGCGATGATCCGGCCGAAGTCCAGTACCTGGATGAATGAACAGACCTTCATGACCAGCGACACATCGTGCTCGACGAGCAGGATCGCGGTGCCTTCTGCGCAGAGATGAATCAACAGATCACCGAACTCGTCGGTCTCCTGCTAGTCTTGGCCCGACGCCGGCTCATCGAGCAGCAGGATTTTCGGCCTGCTCATCAATGCCCGACCCATCTCGACCCGGCGCGCCATACCGGTCGGGATTTCGGCAACCTCGCGGTCAGCCAACGCACCGAGGCCGAGCAAGTCGATGACTCGCTCAGTCTCCTTGCGGGCATCGTTGCGGTCGGTACCCCATCGATTGCGGATCTCACCAGCGACGCGGATGTTGTCGCGAACGCTCAGTGACGTGAACAACTCCAGCCGTTGGAACGTACGGGCGACACCCATCCGCGCCCGTTTGAACGGCGGGAGGTGGGTCACGTCGCGCCCGTCGAGGATGACGACGCCAGCCGATGGGTCGAGCAAGCCCGTCACGCAGTTGAACATCGTGGTCTTGCCGGCCCCGTTCGGTCCGATGAGACCGGTGATTGCACCCGCCTCGGCGTGAACGTCGACATTGGACAGCGCCATCGCTCCGCCGAACTTCATACTCAACCCGCGACATTCAAGGAGCGACATGAACGACCTCCGGCTCCACGATTCCGAGCCCGGAATCGAGCATTGCCCGATCCGATCGCCGGAATGGCCGACCGAGACCGATCATGTCGAGGTCCTCGCCGTGAATCTCGAGGTCGTCCTCCACGAACCGGTCGGCATGGATCGCCTTGATCAACATCGGCACGACGATCATCGACACAAGGACCGTGAGTGCAAAAGTCCAGTTGCTGATGACCTCTCGCCATGCCAGCATCCACAGCCCAATGAGGCCCGCCACCCACGCCCCGGCGGCCAACGGAGTCCGCCGGAACGGACGGAACCCAGCCATCACCTGTTCGGCAATACCACTCGGATTCTTGCCAAGTCCGATCCCAATGAGGGCGGGTCCGACGAACTTGGTGAAGTTGCCCATCACGGACTCGAACAGCCAGTGCAACGATGGATAGTCCGTTCCGAGCTTGTGCCAGATGTTGGGCATCACGACGCTGAGCACGCTGAGGAAGATGCCGGCGAGCAGCGCGCCGCTGACGTAACCGATACCGCCGACGACTGCGATCATGAACAGGGTCAAGCTCTGGAAGCCGTCGAAACCGTTGTTGTTGGCGAGGGTTCGCTGTTGCGCCGCCCACATCAGACCGCCGAGGCCCGAGATCCCGGATGACAGCATGA
>JANOQU010000355.1:0-13070 GCA_031422355.1 Actinomycetes bacterium | reverse complement strand
CGGCCGGGGGCGTCACGACAGTTGGTAGAACAACCGTGGCGTCGACTCGCTCTCACCGTCGGCCGGGACGTTGTCGGCCGTCACGAGCACCGATGTGGTGAGGATCGGCAGGCTCGGATCACCGGGTGCCGGGTTACCGCCGAGCATCGAGGCTGCAATCATGCACGCCGCCTCGCCGCCGTCCTCGTGGCCGTCGGCAACGGTCGCCTTGAACGAACCACCGGCGCGGATCGCGGCGTACTCCTCCGGGTCGCCGTTCATCGACACGACGATCGCATCGCTGCCGGCGGCATCGACCGCAGTTGCAGCGCCGACGCCGAGCGATCCGAATCCGCCGATGACCGCCTTGATGTCCGGGTTGGCCTGCAACGCGGATTCGGTCGCCTTCTGAGCCGACTCGGCTGTGAAGCCGAGCGCCTCGCCGCCAACGGTCAGGGTGATCCCCGGCGCTTCGGCGAAGACTTCCTTGATGCCCTCCTCGCGACTCTGCAGCGCTGGGTTATTCGCGTTCACGAGGAACACGTCGCCCTCACCACCGAGCTGTTCGACGATGTAGCGGGCGATGATGCGACCGTCTTCCACCTGATTGGCGTCGAGTGCAACCACGCCAGCCGGTGCTCCCGCACCCCACGTCACGAACGGCACGGCGGCGTCGGAGAACTGCGAGATCACCGACTCCTGACCACTCATGTCGATGCCGATATTGAACACCGTCTGGGTTTCGGTGGCGAGCCATCCGTCGAGCAGGGCCGGCAGCTTGGTCGGGTCACCGCCGACGTCTTGGTAGTCCACCGTCGCCCCATTGGCCTCGAGGCACTCTTGCAACGGCATCGACCAGCGCTCGGCCCCCGGGACAGGAGCCAGGTTCGCTATACCCGCCGTGACGCCGTCAAGCGCCGAGAGGTCCCCGGTGATCTGCACCTCGACTGCACCATCGGGAAGGCCACCGGCCGCAGTGTCCGAACCGCCGGCACCGGCATCCGTCGTCGCCACCGTGGTGTCGACAGCCTCGGTTGCGGGTGGCGACGCAGCTGTAGTCGTCGTAGCGGCCGTCGACGTCGACGCTGTGTCTTCGTCGCTCCCGCAACTCGCGACCACGGCTGCGATCGTGATCGCCATCGCGGCGACGTGAACTCTTCTCGTGTGCTTCATGCTGTGTTCCCCCTTGTTGTGTTCGTCCCGGAGTCGGGATCGATCTGTGCACCGCTCGCCCCGGCGAGCGGGCGGTCGCCGCCGAAGCGGCTGCGACGTGGTTTGTCGGGTCGGCCGGCCGCCTTGCGGGCCAGCCCGGCAAAGGTCAGCGCAGCGACGAGGATCGCCCCGTTGGCGATGGTCTGGGCGTAACCCGGGACGCCCAGGATGATGAGCCCGCTGAACGTGACCGTCATCAACGTGACGCCGACGACTGTTCCGATGATGTGGAACTCGCCCTCCTTCAACGTCACGGCACCGAGAAAGCACGCAGTGAACGCCTGCAGCAGGTACGACCCCTGATTGCCGACCAAGGTGACTGCAGACCCGGTTCGCCCGGACGCGAGCACAATCCCGGCGAACGACCCGACGACCGCACAGATCACGAAGGCGAGCAGGCGGTAGCGGCGGACGTTGATGCCCGCGAGCCTCGATGCCTCCGGATTTCCACCGACGGCGTCCATTCGCCGGCCAGCTTCAGTGTGGTTCAAGAAGGTCCAGAGCACGGCCAGCACGATGGCCGCAGCCACGGCGATCAACGGCAGGCTCAGGCCGGACAGGTTGAAGTCGAAGTCGCCGCCGAACAGGCTGAAGCTCCACTTCCAGCTGTCAGGAGCGCTCCAGCCGAGCACGGTGCCCTGAGCGGTGCTCGTCACATTCTCAGGCAGGGCCACCGAGCGGCCGCCGGTAATCCGGATGAGGTACCCCTCGACGATGCCAGCGATGCCCAGGGTCGCGATGAAGGCCGTCACACCGAAATACGAGACGATCACGCCGTTGATGAGCCCGAGCACGACGCTGAACAAGAGCGCCGCAACGAGTGCGAAACCAATGGTCGATTGCCACTCGGCGCCGAACACAGCGCCGCCGCCAATGTCGGTGAACGGGAGCGTCGGCCACGTCAGGACGTAGTCACCTTGGACGAACTGAGCGAACATCGCGCCGCCGAGCGTCAGCGATGCCGCCACCGAGAGATCGAACTCGCCGAGGATCAGCACCACGGTGAGGCCGCCAGCGAGGATGGCCAGCACCGCCGACTGACGTAGCACCAGGGACAGGTTCGCTCCCGTGAAGAACCGCTGCTGGCCGAGGACGAACTCGGACAACACCGTGAACAGCACGATCAGCAGCACCAGGAATACGAGCGTCCCGTAGCGCGACGAGAACGCCAACAGCCGGCGTGAACCCCTGGGTGCATCCGGTGCCCTGCGTTGCGCGTTGTCTTTGACCGCAGCGTTGTCAGCGAACGATTCGTCAGTTTCGATCATGTGTCCCCCAAGACAAACGTCACAGTCACTACCGATCCTCGATCGACCACCGTTTGGTCGTCAACATGTACAGAGTGCCACATCTTTGACCAAATCGAAAGAAAATACCTAACCCAACGGTCGTTGGGTTATGTCTTTCTTTCTGGCAGGGAGTCCGCTATGGTGGATGCCAGTTGGCTGGTCCTCGAGAAGGTCGCCGATCGACCGGGGGGTCATGGACGAGCAATTTCTCATCGAGATCACAGGCCTGTCGAAGCAGTTTCCGGGCGTGCGCGCTCTCGACGATGCATCGCTGTGCATCCACGCCGGCGAGGTCCACGGTTTGGTCGGAGAGAACGGCGCGGGCAAGTCGACATTGATCAAGATCCTGGCCGGAGCGCAACAGCGCGATACCGGAACGATCATGATCGAAGGACGCCAGGTCGAGATTCAGAATGAGGCCGAGGCAGACAGTCTCGGCTTGCGTTTCATCCACCAAGACGTTGCGCTCGTGCCGCGGCTGACCATCGCCGAAAACATTTTCCTCGGCAAGCGCCTGCCGCGTCGGGGGCCGTTCGTGTCCCGGGCAGCGGCCAATGCGCGGGCACGAGAGGTCCTGAACGACTTCGTCGACGTCGACCCGGCAGCGCCCGTCTCATCGCTCAGCGTGGCCGAGCGTTGGATGGTCGGCATCGCCCGTGCGTGCGCTGGTGACGCACGGCTGGTCGTGATGGACGAGCCTACCGTTGCCCTCGCCGACGCTGAGGTGGAGCGGGTGTTCGCGGCCGTTGAGCGGCTGCGAGCCCGCAAGATCGCCGTCCTGTTCGTATCGCACCGCCTCGGCGAGATCATGCGCATCTCCGATGCCGTGACGGTGATGAAGGACGGACGGACCGTCGGGCGCCACCTCATTGGTTCCCTCGACCGCACCAAACTGGCGTCCGCAATCATCGGCCGCGAGGCCAGCGGCATCGACCGCGACATGAACCTGGGTATCCCGCGCGACGACGTTGTGCTGTCAGCGAGAGGCCTCACCGGCGGTCCGCTCATTGACGTGGACCTCGATCTGCGCGCTGGCGAGATCCTGGGCATCGGCGGATTGGTCGGATCGGGTCGCACATCGCTGCTGACCAACCTTTTCGGTCATCTGCGTCCGACCAGCGGCACGATCTCGATCGAAGGGCGAGAGGTGACCCTTCGCTCCCCCGCGGCCGCGATCAAGGCGGGCCTGGCGTTGATCCCTGAGGAGCGGCGGCAGCAAGGCCTGATCGGGCGACGCACCGTGCGCGAGAACGTCGTCCTGACCCACCTCAGCGACTTTCGCAGGTCTCGTCGCATTCCGACGCCAAGCCGAAGTCTGGAGGTGGACCAGACCCTGCTGGAGATCTCCCGACTGCGAATCGCGACCAGCGGTACCGAGCAGATCGTGTCCACGCTCTCGGGAGGAAACCAGCAGAAGGTGTTGCTCTCGAGGTGGCTCGTTGGTCGATCGACCAAGGTGCTGATGCTCGACGAGCCCACGAAGGGCGTCGACGTCGGCGCAAAATCCGAGATCTTGAAGCTGATCAGCGGCCTCGCCGAGAAGGGTCTCGGCGTGATCGTTGCATCGAGCGACCTGGAGGAGGTGGCGGCGATCGCGCATCGCGTCATCGTGTTGCGCGAAGGCCGCGTCGTCGGAGAACTGCATCGCCCCGTCGCCGAAGCCGACATTCTGCACCTCTGTTACGAGACCACCCCCGAACTCTCAGGAGCATCATGAACGCCCGCCCCGAGCCGAACGACCTCGACGCCACTGCGACGGTGTACTGGCACGTCGATCGTTCTGACCACATCGCAATTCTTCGCTACGACGGAGGCCCTCGACGGACGATGAACATCGAGGGCGCCGGCCAGCTCGCAGCGTTGGTGGCGGATCTCGCCAGCCGACCAGAGCCGCCGGTCCTGGTCCTTGCGCTCGACGTCCTGCACGCCGAACTCACCGAAGTGCGCGAGATGGCAGACGGTCGGCCCATCGCCGACTGGGCGCCGTGGCTCGCAGCGATCCAGGGCGTCGAGAACTACACCAACGCCGTCATCGTGTCGGTGGCTCGCCAGGCCACCTGTGGCGGCCTCGAACTGGCGCTGGCCGCCGACATCCGTGTCGCTGCGCCCAAGGCGCGACTCGGGGTACTCGAGACTCGCATGGGTCTCGTCCCCGGCGCCGGCGGCACCCAACGACTGCCGGAGCTCGTTGGTTTCGGCAATGCAGCGCTGCTCGTGCTGTCTGGTGAGTCGGTCTCGGGAAACGAGGCGCGCCGGATTGGCCTGGTCCAACTGGTTGATGCCGATCCGCTCGGTCGTTCGGTCGATCTCGCGGAAGGGATCGCCAAGAACCAGTGGCACGTCACCGCTGCCGCAAAGCGAGCGCTGCAGGCCGGGCGCGTCCGCAGTCCCGACGGCTTCCGGGTTGAAGGCCGATCGTTCCTCGCTGTCGTGGGCACCGATAGCTCCAAAGGGCGTCTCGACGCCTGGCTCGAATCGCAAGCAGCAGGCCGCAACCCGGCACTGCGCTCCAGTCCTTTGCCCTGACGGTCCGCATGCGGACAATCAGGCCGAGGTGCCGACGTCTCCGACGAGCGGCAAAGGCACAGCACACGCCACGCGCCGCGTGGAACACAACAGGGGGTATCTCAGGGTGATTCATCAAACGAGAAAAGCGGCTGCGGCCGGGCTCAGCGCACTACTGCTGGTCGGCATGGCCTGCGCGAGCGACACCAAGGTGTCGACTGACGAGACCGATGCGCCGGTGGCCGCCGCAGAGACGACCGTCGCCGCCACAGCAGCGGAACCCGCACCGGAAGCGGGCGAGGACTACAGCATCTTTACCGACAAGAAGTTCGGCATCATTTCTCTAGCGCCCGGCCTCGAACCCGTCGATCGAATCCAGGTCAACCTGGAGAAGTGCGTTACCGACAACGGTGGAACGGTGCAGGTGTTCGATGCGAAGGGCGGAACGGAAGCTGTCCCGGCCTTCGAGCAGGCCAACGCTGCCGGGGTCGATGCCATCTACAACATCGCCAACGACGTGTCCGGCGGCGGCCTCGATGCGCAGTTGGCTGCGGCTGGTGAGGCAGGCCGTCCGGTCGTGACGGCCTGGGGTGGCCAACGTGCCGGTACGTACTCGATCACCGGTCTCGAGTTCCAGAGCGCTGCTCGCGTCGGCCAGTACGTCATCGACCGACTCGCGGCCGACAACGATGGCGTGGCCGTCGGCACGGTGCTCATTGCGAACGCACGGGTCACACCGAGTCTGCGCCAACGCGCTGACGCGTTCAAGGCAATGGTCGGCCCAGACACCGAGTTCCCCGACATCACCGTGGTGGAGATCGAGGTCGATGTCGCCAACGCGCTCGCCGACACGCAGGCAAAGGTCGAGCAGGCCATCCAGTCCAATCCCGACATCAGCGCCGTGTACGCGTCGTTCGACACCATTGGACAGGGCGCTGCTACAGCCATCGACGGCGCCGGTGGATCGCAGTTCGTCGTCTCGTTCAACGGCGACTCGACCGCCCTCGACATGATCCGGACCAACAAGAGCTTCGCTGCCACGGCGGCCAATGACCTGGAGGGCACGGGCACGATCGCGTGTGACGTCTTCGCCCAACTGCTCGCCGGCGAGACACCGTCCGCCACCACGTTCTGGGTGGACAGTCCGTTGGTCACGCAGGCCAACGTGCCCGCTAGCGGTTTCGTCACCGGAGCTGGCGCGTTCTCGCTCTACCCGTGACGGCAAGGTGCCGGCCAAGACGGCACCACCAACGCAGCAGGTGGGTGGATCTCGATCCGAGGTCCACCCACCGACACTGTGAATCGAATTGCGAGTCGACACGTTCAGAGTTGGGCGCCGGCCGCCGATGGGTTCAGTGCGACGATGCCTTCGACAACCGTTGCCCGCCAGCGAACTCCACGACAAACCAACCCGTCGACGACGATTTGAGCGTCCGCGAGAAGCGGCGCGGCCGCCAGTGTGACCACACCTCCATCCTGGCCCGGGGCGATCGGCGCAACTGCCCACACAGCAACAGCGCTCGCGGCCGCGGCCCACGCCTGCGGCCGACAAGAAGCCGGGTACGGAACTACACAGTGGTGGGCATCGTCGTAACCGTAAAGCTCTGGCAACCGCCCACCGAAAGTCTCTACTGCCACGAGTAGACCGCGCAGCAAGGTTGCTGCGGCCTCGGGATGTCCAGCGAGCACCATCCCCCGGGCTGCGATTGCTGTGTCGTGCGGCCAAATGGAGCCGTTGTGATAGCTCACCGGGCTGTAGCGGGCGCTGCTCGTGGCCAGTGTTCGCAGTCCGGCTGGGCACGCCAAGTCGCGAAGCAAACGCGCGACCACTAAAGCCTCCTGTTCGGCGTCCAGCAACCCTGTTGCCAGCAGGTGACCTGCGTTGCTTGACACCGAGTCAACGGCCTGCTTGCTTGCGTCAACCGCGACCGCCACGTACGCCCCACCCCCGTCCTCCAACCAGAATCGGTTATGAAAGGCCTCGTGAATCCGCTGTGCGAACAGGCGCAGCTCGACGGCTCCGGGCAACTCGAACGCGTCGAGAAGTTCGGCTGCATCAAGCGCTGCCCGAAAGCCATAGCCCTGCACTTCGGCAAGCGCGATCGGCGCCTCGGCGAGTGCTCCGGCCTTCCAACTCACAGAATCGCCCGAGTCCTTCCAACCCTGATTGGCGAGACCGAGACCGGTGTGATCGATGTACTCCATCAGGCCGTCACCGTCAGCATCACTGTCTTCGATGAGCCAACGACACGCTGCTTGGAGAGCCGGGACGAGTTCGCGAGCTGACGCATCATCGCCGCTCCATCGCCATGCCTCAACAAGTGTGATGATCCAGAGCGGCGTGGCATCAATGCTGCCGTAGTACAGCGGCGGCAGCGAAATGAAGCCATTGTCCACCACGCCAGCGCGCGCTTCGTGCAGTACACGGCCGGGCTGCTCGGCAGCGCGTTCGTCGATCATGGTGCCTTGGCGGCGCGCCAGCACTCGCAGCGTGGACCATGCGAGATCTGCCCCGAACGGCAGCATCAGCAAGGCCGACCACAGCGAGTCGCGACCAAACAGGGTGAAGAACCACGGGCTACCGGCCGCAGCGAACCCATCCATCGGCTCTTCCGGATCAGCCAGCATCAGTTGCGCCATGTCGTCGAAGCCCCACTGGACCAGCGCGTTGTACCGAACGTCGGAGCTGACCGTCTGGGGCGTTGCCCATGTCGCGTGGCCAGCACTGGGGCGAAAGGCGCCGTCCGCGACTTGGTCGGCCGCTACGGTGACGACGAACGAGATCATCTGGGCTGGGCCGACGGACAATGACCAGTCCAGCGAACGGCCGGTGCCTGACGAAGTGGGCGGCAGAGAGGCACTGACGACGACAGACGCACCGGCTGATTGCGCAGACCACGAGGCGTCGCCCGAACCGGCATCTGGCGGCATCATCGGCAAGACGTGGCCAGACTTCACGGAGGTGGTGTCCGCGAAGTCTGTGGCGAGATAGAGCGAAAGGTGCACGGCTCGCCGGTCGAGCCCCACGTTGCGGACCGTCCACGTCTCGTCGAAGCCAACCGCGGTCTGCGCCCGCTCGCGCGTCAACAGCAATGTTGGGTCCGGCGTTGGCTCGCTGCCGTCGCGGATCACCGCCGTGGCGGCAAATCGCCCTCCAGGCAGTTCCCTCGTGTGCAGCAGCTCCGGTTCTCGATCGAAGGCGGCAACTCGAAACTCAGCGAGCATCCGTCGATCGCCCAGAAAGAACCCGCTCGCTCCACTGAGACGCACCTGGCCATCACCGCCAGAAATGGTGACGCTTGGCGCTCGTACGGTGCTGACCAGCCCGTGAACGAACGGCTGAACCGGCCCGACGAAGGGCACCGATCCTTCGGCGAGAACGGGCCCGCCGGTTGCGGGCTGACCTAGTTTGGGCACGGCAATCTCTTCCACTTACCAGCCGAAAGTGCCGCAAGGCACCCCGACTGCATCGATGCACGAACTTGGAGTCGAATGACCCCGGAATTGATCGAAAACCACGTCAGTCGCTTGACTTGAACGTTCAAACAGCGTACAACAACTCTAGGCATGTGGCCACCGTCACATGAAAATACGTCAAGATTCCCCTTCCTGAGATGTCCACTCCGATCACTCCGCCTTCTCGAATTCCCGCTGCCAGGCCGCCGGCCGGGGGGGCGCGCGTCGCCAATCAACAGCTCGAGCGGGTCGCAACGATTGAGACCGTGGCAGAGCGTGCTGGGGTCTCACGTCAGACAGTCTCGAACGTGATCAACTCCCCGGACAGAGTGCGGCCCGAGACCCGCGAGAGAGTGCAAGCGGCTATCGATGAGCTCCGCTACCGACCGAGCCGGCTGGGAAGCGCGCTGCAGTCGCGTTCTACCCGATCATTCGCGTATCGCTGCCACATCGACGAGGCAGAAGAGAATCTGCTGCTGGACCGTTTCCTGCACGAACTGTGCCGCGCTGCTGCACTGCGCCAGCATCACATCGTGCTCGTATCGCCAGCCAACGAAACCGACGAGATCGTTACCTACGACGACATGTACCGCACTGGCGGCGTTGACGGCTTCATTCTGTCGGGCACGTATCCCGGTGATCCTCGGCTTGATTTCTTGATCGCCGAGCGAATCCCGTTCGTCAGCTTCGGGCGGAACTGGGACCATCCGGAACTCGGGGGTTGGGTCGATATCGATGGTGCCGCCGGTGTCGCAGATGCGGTCCAGCACTTCTGGGCCACCGGTCACCGCCGAATCGCATGGATCGGCGGATCCTCCACCGGTGGCGCCGACAACGATCGTCGCAACGGCTACCACCGCACGCTCACTGAACTTGGCGGTGAGCCTCTCGCGATCGAGTGCTCCGAGACAATCGAAGGCGCTGCTGAGGCAGCCGTGGCCGCGCTCGGGGTCGCCCATCCGCCTACCGCGTTCGTCTGCGCAACAGATATCGCCGCCGTCGGATGCTCTCGTGCAGCGGCCGAGATGCACCGAACCGTGGGCGCGGAACTGGGCATCATCGGCTTCGACGACACACGTCTCGCGCTTGCACCCACACCTCAGCTCTCATCGATTCGACAACCCACTGCGATGGTGGCTCAGCTGCTCATCGATGGGCTGATTGCCGCTGTTACCAGCGGGGCAATCATGGCTCCCCACCTGCTCAATCCGACATTGATCCACCGCGGGTCGTCGTGAACAGCTAGGACTCCGCCGCGGTCCGGATTTGAACGTTCAAGACCGCATCACAGTTCACTACAGAGAGGACAATCAGTGAGGATTCAACGAAAGGCAATGGCAGTCGTCGTACTTGCCGCACTCACGTTCGCCGCCTGCGGCAGCGAGGAGACCACATCACCCGAGACCGCCGGCGGCGGCACCGACACGGCTGGTTCAGCGGCCCCTGCCGGTGGCACCAAGATTCAAGTCATGATTGCGGCCTCCGGTCCGGCCGAAACCGCCGCCGTGGAAGCTGCGGTCAAGGGCTGGGAAACCGAATCAGGAAACTCAGTCGAGCTCATACCTGCCGACGACATCAACCTGCAGTTGGGCCAGGCCCTGGCTGGCGGGGAGCCGCCGGATGTGTTCTACGTGAACGCCGACAAGTTTCAGGAGTACGCGAGCGGCGGCAGCCTGGCCTCGGTCGGGGCCATGCTGGACAACCCCGATGACTTCTACGAGCCGTTGCGGAACGTGTTCACCTTCAACAATGAGCTGTACTGCGCGCCCAAGGACTACTCGTCGCTGGGGCTGATCATCAACACCACGTCGTGGGCCGCAGCTGGCCTCACCGACGCCGACATTCCAACCACGTGGGAGCAACTGGCCACTGTGGCTGCGACGCTCACCACCGATACACAGGTTGGATTGGCCAGCGGGGCAACACGAGACCGGCTCGGCGCCTTCCTGGTGTCGGGCGGGGGCTACTTCGTGGATGCGGATCAAAAGACCGTCACCGCTGACACACCTGAGAACCTCGCCGCATTGGAATACATCAAGAGCCTGCTCGACGCAGGGTCGTACAAGTACACAGAGAATATGGACGCCGGATGGGGAGGCGAGGCATTCGGCCAGGAGAAGGCCGCGATGGTCATCGAGGGCAACTGGATTCGTGGAGCAATGAAGAACGACTACCCGACCATTGAGTACACCGTTGCTGAACTACCAACTGGGCCCGGTGGTCCAGGTTCGATGGTGTTCACTCAATGTTGGGGCGTCGCCGCTGCCTCCACCAAGCAGGACGCGGCAGTGAGCTTCATCAACTACATGACCAAAGCCGAGACGCAAGTCGTCCTGGCTGACGCCTTCGGTGTGCTGCCATCTCGCGCCTCGGCAGGCGATGGCTACCTCACCGCTCACCCGGAGAACGCTCCATTCGTCAACGCTGGTCAATATGGTCGCGGTCAGGTCACGCTGCCTGCGTTCGGTGCCGTACTCGCCGAGTTCGACAAAGGCTTGCTCGGTCTCGCCGATGGCTCTACCGACCCGAAGGCATTGCTGGAAGAGACTCAGACCAATGGTGAAGACGCCCTTGCGGGCTGACTCACGCACTGAATGATTCGTACTGCCGGTTGCCCGCCGGCGCAGCGTCCAACGCATGCGCCGGCGGCAACCGATCAGCAGCACACCGAACAAGGGGGTTCACATGAGTTTCGTGACCGGCGAAGGTGTTTCGCCGATCCAGGTGGTGGAGCAGAGTATTGAGCTCGACGACGACGCAACCACCACGCGCCGCCAACGCGCCGGCAAGCGCGACCGCCGCAAAGGAGAGTCGATGTGGGGGTGGCTATTCATGAGCCCCACACTCCTGCTGCTCATCGTGTTCGTGATCGCCCCGATCGCCCTCGCGCTCTACGTCAGCTTCACCAAATGGAACGGCCAGGGCGGCCCGTTCTCCAAGCAGGCTGAAACCGTTGGCTTGGACAACTACAGGGACTTACTCGTAAAGGATGGACTGACGCGCAAGAACTTCGTCAGCTCTCTCCGCAACAACTTCTACTTCGTATTGCTCGTTGTGCCTCTGCAAACGACCATCGCACTGGCATTGGCGCTGATTCTCAACCAGCGCCGACTTCGCGGAAAGAGCTTCTTCCGAACTGCCTTCTATCTGCCGTCGATCTCCAGCGCAGTCGCTGTCGGGCTGATCTTCATCTTTCTGTTCCAGGGAAACGGAGCCGTCAACAAGATTCTCGGCTGGTTTGGAGTCAACCCGATTCAGTGGTTCAACAACAGCAAAGGCATCTTCCACGCCGTGTTCAATCTGTTCGGCGTCGACAAAGCACCAGGGTTCCTGGCCAACAACGACCTCTTGGGTATGGATCTTTGGAACTGGCTGTCGGGCCCGTCCTGGTCGATGCTGATCATCATCATCCTCGCCGTCTGGACCACCTCCGGCACCTTCATGCTGATGCTGCTCGCAGGCCTGCAGGCGGTGCCCGAGGATGTGCACGAAGCCGCGGCAATGGACGGCGCCGGCCGCTGGCAAACAGTGCGCCTGGTCACCCTGCCTCTCCTCAAGAAGCAGATCATCCTGGTGATCACACTTGGCTTGATCGGAACCTGGCAAGTCTTCGATCAGATCTATGTGATGAGCGACGGTGCCGGAGAGACCGTCACCCCCGCGTACCTCACGTATACAACCGGTATCCGCGAGGGACGCTTTGGTCGGGCATCGGCACTTGCGTTCATTCTGTTCGCCATCATCTTGACGTTCACCGCCATCCAACGATTTGTCACTCGCGACAAGAAGGGAGCGTTATGACCTCGGTGATCGATTCATCACGCGACGACATCGATCTCTCCGCAGTTAGCGATGAGCCGGTCGGCGAGCAAGGTGGCACCGCGCGAACCGCGAAGCGGATGATCAGCTACGGCGTACTGACACTGTTCGCAGTGCTGTTCATCGGACCATTTCTCGTCAGCCTCGTGACGTCTTTCAAGACCAGTCCGGACGCTACGGCCAGCCCGCTGTCCCTTGTCCCAAGTCCGTTCAGTCTCGAGAGTTGGAAGCAGCTACTCGGCCTCGCCGAATCTGCTGTCGACGTGAGGATCGGGCGCTGGACGCTCAACTCGCTGATCGTCACCGTGTCAGTCACCATTGGTCGGGTAGGGCTGGCATCGATGGCCGGCTATGCACTCGCGCGCTTGGATTTTCCCGGCCGCAAAGCGCTCTTCGCGCTCATCCTCGGAGTAATGATGGTCCCAGGAGTGGTGTTGCTGATTCCGCGCTTTCTCGTACTGAAGGAACTCGACATCCGCAACAGCTACTCAGGCATGATCTTGCCGCTGCTGGTCGACTGCGGCGCTATCTATTTGATGAAGCAGAGCTTCGAGGCGATCCCCAAGTCGGTGGAGGAAGCGGCTCAGATCGACGGCGCCAGCATCTTCAGTACGTGGCGCCTGATTCTGTTGCCGATGGCGAAACCGACTCTCATTGCCATCACCATTTTGTCGATACAAGGTTCGTGGAACGAATTCACCGCCTTCCTGGTGGCAACCGACAAGCCAGAGTTCAAGACACTCACACTCGGCCTCGCCCAGTTCCAAGGTGGCCTGGGTTCGGGACAGAACTTCCCATTGATCCTCGGGG
>JANOQU010000354.1:0-2562 GCA_031422355.1 Actinomycetes bacterium | reverse complement strand
CGACCCACCCATCCGCACGCACTTCGCCACAGCTTTGCGACTCACCTGCTCGACGGGGGCGCAGATCTTCGTGCCGTGCAAGAATTGCTCGGGCACAGCGATGTTGCGACGACGCAGCGTTATACCCACGTCAGCAAGGAGCGACTTCGCACCGTGTACTCAGAAACTCATCCGAGGGCGTAGCGGTATGAAGGAGAGCGCAGGTCGCGCATCGGGCGACACAGAACTGATGAGTTGGTGGGACAGGTGGCTCGGTCAACGAGACCCACGGGCCAGGGAACGCCTGATCGTGCACTACTCGCCATTGGTCAAGTTCGTCGCCGGTCGCGTCGGAGCCGGTCTTCCGAGCAGTGTGGATCCGGGCGACCTGGTCAGCGCCGGAGTCTTCGGCCTGATCGACGCAGTCGAGCGATTCGATTCCGATCGGGGCGTGAAGTTCGAGACCTTCGCGGTTCCCCGTATTCGTGGCGCGATCTTCGATGGCCTGCGGTCGCTCGATTGGGTTCCCCGGTCGGTTCGCAGCCGGGCTCGCGAGGTCGAGACGGCGTTTCACGACCTGGAAATGAAGCTCGGGCGGAGCCCTGCGGAAGAAGAATTGTCAACGCACCTCGGAATTACCGGTACCGAGTTCCAACGGTGGCTCGCGGCAATCGCCTCGACAACCGTCGGTCCGCTCGACCGAGCGCTCGTCGCCGGAGCAGAGCCGCGCTCGCTGCGCGGTGAGACGCCCGACAGCCCGTCGGGCGCCTATGAGGAGGTCGAGATCCGCAAGGCCGTTCGGGTCGAGGTTCGCAAGCTGCCCGAGCGTGAAAAGTTGGTGCTGTCGCTGTACTACGACGAGGGTCTGACCCTTGCTGAGATCGGCGGTGTCCTCGGCGTGACCGAGAGTCGGGTTTCCCAGATCCATACCAAGGCGGTTCTGCAGTTGCGTTCGCGGCTGTCTGCCAGCGGTATGGCGTAATTCCTATTTCCTCCTGATCGGCTTCGGCCCGCGTTCATTCGTTCGGTTCGACGCCTTGATGGAGGTCATCCATGCTCTGGATGCTGCTCGTATTTTCCCCGTGTTACCTACCCCCGGTGGTAGCGCCGATCGCCGTGCCCTTCGAGGCGCCAGCGTGTGACTACTGCCCTGGACAACGGGGCATCGAATACCACGTGGTTCCTGGAACACGTGTCCACGCCGCGTCCGCTGGCACGGTCACATTCAACGGCGTGGTCGCCGGGACGCGTTACGTCGTGGTGCTTCATGCCGACGGACTCAGGGCGACGTATGGCCAACTCGCCTCCAGTCGTGTCGACAGGTCCGACGCTGTCATTGCCGGAGAGATGATCGCCACGTCCTCGAACGTGTTGTACTTCGGTCTCCGCAACGCCGACGACGACCCGCTCGACCCAGCGTCGTATCTCGCAACGGTTGCCAGGAGGGCCCGTTTGGTGCCGGTCAATGGATCACCGGCGCGGCCGCCTGTGACCCGCACTCCGACCTGCCCCAAGGTTGCGGAATCGGCACGGGGTGCCCGGTAGCATGTTCGACGGTCTGCAGCCGGTCCGCCGAACGCAAACCGAACACCTATCACGTCATCTGTACCCCGCCCACCCTGCGGTCGCCTCGGCGCCGGGTGGGGTGCCCACGAACCGCAGGAGAGGAGTGGTTGTTCATGGCTGTTGTCACAACGCGCCAAATGCTGGAAGCCGGAGTTCACTTCGGGCACCAAACCCGTCGCTGGAACCCAAAGATGAAGCGTTTCATCTTCGGTGAGCGCAACGGCATCTACATCATCGATCTCGAGCAGACACTTGCCCGGGCCGAAGTTGCCTACAACTTCGTCCGCGAATTGTCGGCCAAGGGCGGCAACGTGCTGTTCATCGGCACCAAGAAGCAGGCCCAGGATCCGGTCCGCAGCTATGCCGAGAAGTGCGGCATGCCCTACATCAACGAGCGTTGGTTGGGCGGAATGCTCACCAACTTCGAGACCATCTCCAAGCGGGTCAGCAAGATGCAGGAATACGAGCGGATGAAGATCTCCGGCGAATTCGATGCAATGCCGAAGAAGGAAGCGCTTCTGCTCAGCCGCGAGTTGGAGAAGTTGCAGAAGAACCTCGGCGGTATCCGTGGCATGCAGCAGCGCCCGGACGCCGTGTTCATTCTCGACACCAAGAAAGAGCACATCGCGGTCACCGAGGCCAACAAGCTGAAGATCCCGATTATTGCCGTGGTCGACACCAACGTGGACCCGGACGTCATCCAGTTCCCGATTCCGGGCAACGACGATGCCATCCGCGCGAACGCGCTGATGAGCCGCGTCATCGCCGAGGCAATCGAAGAGGGCCGCTACATCTCGTCGCGCCGCAACCCGCAGGCCGCTCCGAAGCGTTCGGTCGAGGAAGACGCCGAGTTCATGGCCTCCCAGGCCGATGCCCGCAAGCAGGCCGCCGCCGCCCAGGCCGAGCGTGAAGTTCGTCTCGCCGCGGCCAAGGCCGAGCCAACTGAGTCCGACGACGCTGCCCCGGCACCCGTCGGGGCCGCTGCCGAAGTCGAACCCGAAGTCGCTCCGGCAGAGG
>JANOQU010000353.1:0-3693 GCA_031422355.1 Actinomycetes bacterium | reverse complement strand
GCAGCAAGGACCCGGTAGGTGTCCTCGCTGAAATCTCGGTGACCCGGTGTGTCGAGCAGGTTGATTGCGCAACCCCGGTACTCGAACTGCATCACTGCAGACGTGATCGAGATACCTCGCTTTTGCTCCAACTCCATCCAGTCGCTGGTGGCGGCGCGCTGGCCACCTTTGCCCTTGACCGAGCCGGCCTCGACGACCGCGCCCGCATAGAGCAGGAACTTTTCGGTGAGCGTGGTCTTGCCGGCGTCAGGGTGGCTGATGATCGCAAACGTGCGACGTCGTTTGGCCTGGACCTCTATGTTGTGAACAGCCGTAGCGCCGTGGGTCGTGGCAACACTTGCCGTCGGAACGCTCACAACATCACCTCACCGCGGACGATGTCGAAGATTTCCTTGGGGTGTTCCACGATCCAGCGCGCTCCAGCCTTTTCCAATTCGTCCGCGGAGGCCGCATAGCCCCAGCGAACGCCGACACAGTCGATCTGGTGTTCCGCCGCGCCCTCGACGTCGTGATAGCGATCCCCCACCATCAACGGCCGGGCCGGGCCGAGTTGGTCGAGCACGTAGCTCAGCACCGCACTCTTGGTCGCCCGTGACATGTCGAACGTGGCGCCGCCGATCACGTCGAAGCGTTCGGTATAGCCGAAGTGCTCCAGGATCCGCCTTGCCGTGGGTTCTGGCTTGGAGGTGCCGATCGCCAACCGGAAACCGTCGGCAGCGAGGCCGTCGAGCAACGCTTCAATCCCGGGATAGACACTGTTCTCGAATGCGCCGACGTCCCAATAGTGGGCCCGGTACGACGCCATCAGGACCGCAATCTCGGCCGGCGCGAACCCTTCTGACCGGAACGCGGTCTCGAACGGCGGACCGATGAAGCGGCGCAGATCGGGCGGCGGCGGATATCCGGTTTCGTTGAACGCATGGTCCAGCGACGCCAGGATGCCAGGGGCCGAATCCGACACTGTGCCATCGAGATCGAAGATCACGGTGTCGAAGGGTGAGTGGGGGCCGGTCATGGTGAGTGTCATTCGGGAGCAGGAAATCGCAGACGGCGCCACACCACCCACAAACCAGCGAACGACATCGTAAGGAGGAATCCAGCGGGTCCGACAATCGCTCCAGAATCGGTGCTCGTGTTTGCGGTCCGAATCTGCCCGTCTCAGACGCCGGGTTGATCAGCCGTCGAGTTCGTCGAGGTCCGGGACCGCCATCCCGAACCGTGGCATCGCTGCTTCGATCCGGTCGATGAGTGCTTCCAACGACAGCACGCGCGCCAGTTTCTTCTGCTCCGCCGCGATGACATCCCACGGCGCGAGGTCATGGTCGGTCCGTTCGAACATGTCTTCCGCCGCCAATTCGTACTCACGATTGCGTTCCCGATTGCGCCAATCCTCCGCCGTCAGCTTCCACCGCTTCAGCGGGTCGGCTTGGCGAGCTTCGAACCGTCTGAGCTGTTCCTCGTCGCTGATCTGCAGCCACAACTTGACCAGGATCATCCCCTCACGCACAAGGGTGCTTTCGAACTGGACGATCTCTTCGTACGCCCTGCCCCATTGCTCGTTGGTGGCGTATCCCTCGAGTCGTTCGACGAGCACTCGTCCGTACCAACTGCGATCGAACACGGACATCCCGCCGAGGCCCGGCAATTCACGGTAGAACCGCCACAGGAAGTGATGCCGCTTCTCGTCGACGGTCGGCGCTGCGAACGTGGATACCCGGTAATGGCGTGGGTCGAGCGGTCCAACCATCTGGCGGATTGCGCCGCCTTTGCCCGCGGCATCGGGACCTTCGAACACGATCAAGAGTGCCGGACCGAGATTGCCGCTGCCCATCTGGCCGCCGAGGTGCAGGCGCAATTGCAACAGCCGTCGCTGGGCGACGCCGAGCCGCTTGTCGTATTCCCTGGTACCCAGCCGTTCGGTCAGGTCGAGATCATCGAGGCGCGCCATCGTCGAGCATCCTAAGTGTGTCGAGCGTGATCGGTGGCGCTGCCCAACCTGCGGCCCGATTCGACGGCCGACCGGGTCCTAGTCTCGGTCAGTGGACATTCGCATCCTGAGCCCGGCCGATCTCGACGAGTGCGTCGCGCTCAACAATGACGCAATCCCGGCCGTCAGCGAAGTGGACCGCGACTCGATGTGTGCACTCGTCGACGAATCGCTGGTTTCCCTCGTTGCCGAACATGACGGCCGAGTCGCCGGATTCTGCGTCAACTTCGCACCGGGAGCGACCTATCGCAGCGTGAACTACCGCTGGTTCTGCGATCGGTACGACGACTTCGCATACCTCGACCGAATCGTCGTGTCGCCGGCGGCACGAAATCTTGGCATCGGCGCAGCGCTCTACGAAGCCGTCGAACAACGAATCGCCGGGACGCCATGGCTTTTCTGCGAGGTCAACCTTCGCCCACGCAACGACGGGTCGCTACGGTTCCATCAGCGGCTCGGCTTCGTGGAGGTCGGTCAACAGGAGACGAACTACGGCGTCCTGGTCAGCATGCTCGCCAAAGATCTGACTCGCGCTCCCGCCCAGGAACTGTCCCAGGAACAACTCGGGTGATCGGAGAAGCCGTTGCCTTGTTTGGGCTGGATCCGGCGGAATTCGTCGGCGAACGCAATCGGCTGGTCAAGCTGCTCAAGTCGGCTGGCCGGCTGGAGGACTCGCAGTACGTCGCCGGGTTGAAGCGGCCCAAGTTGGCCGAGTACGCGCTCAACCGTCTGGCCCACGATGATCCGCAGATCGTGGACCGCTTGATCGACGCGATCGAAGCGGCCAGTGATGCCCAATCGCTCGCGATCGGAGGTCAACCCGCAGGACTCCGGGAGGCGACCAACGAGTTGCGCAACGCCACCAAGCTGGCCGTCGACAGCGCCGTCAAGATTCTGGACACCGGTGGTGGAAACGGGGAAGGCCAGCGGGACGACATCGTCTCGCTGATCCGAGATGTCGTGGGCAGCGGCGAGACGGATGCGTTGCGGATCGGGGTCATCGGCGCGCCCGACGTCGGAATCCGCGACCGCGACGTCGACGACTTCTTTCGTGGAGCCCCGGAACCGGCCATCCCGTCAACGGCGTCGGTGAAGTCCGTGCGGCCAGCCGGGGCCGACAAGCTTGCGGCGGTGCCGCGGCCCGCCAAGATGGCTCAACCGCCGATCGGGCCGAGCCCGACGGATCGGGCACGAAGGATCCAATTGGAGCGACAGCTGCGTGACGCCATCAGCCAGGTCGAGCGCAGCGAACGAGCCGTCCACGAAGCTGCGGATCTCGTGCAAATCGCTCAGGCCAAGCTGGACGAACGGACTGCCGTGCTCAAAGCGAGGCGGACGATCGTTGCCACCGCCGAAGCCGAACTCGCCAACTTCCAACGCGAATGGCCGACGACCTGATCCGACGATCGAGCCGGTGCGGCATTCAGCCGGTGCGCCAGTCGGCCGGTGCTGCAGTCGGCCGGTGCTGCAGTCATCCGATCAACCGTCGGGCCGGCGGCACGGTCGGGCCGGGTGTGGTGCTCGGGCCGAGCGCGGTGCTCGGTCTCGACTTGGATGTGTGGATGTGCTGGTTGGGGCGCATCTGGACAGCCAGTTCCCTCATCGCTGAATCGCCCGACGTAGTCGGCTGTCGGTTTAGTTGTTGCTCGGGGGATCAGGCCGTGACGTCGATGACGGTGGTTCTTGCGGGGGTGGGGTGAAGTAGA
>JANOQU010000352.1:0-2888 GCA_031422355.1 Actinomycetes bacterium | reverse complement strand
CCGTTGTCGGGCTTGCCGGCGGCGTCGATGGCGAACTGTTCGTCGCGGAGGCGGGTCTCCTATTCGAGCGCATACAACCGGCCCGCACCGCGCGCGTCAGCGAACGAGAATCCGCCGGGGATGACGAGAAGCTGCGACTCGTGGAGCAGCTTCGGGTTGTCGATCACTTGACTCAGCAACACCCGCTCCGACGAGGCGCCGGCGAGGTCGAGGGCGAACGCGACGTCGCCATCACGGTTCGTGCCGGGTGCTCGAACGACCAGCGCTCGGGGGGTGCTCATGTCGCTGACTCTGTGCCGTTGAATGCCGCAACGAGGTGGTCGATGGCGATGTCGAACACCTCCGTCGATCCACTCCTGACGCTGAAGTCGTTGCCGTCCGTGACGTGACCGATGATGCTGGCGTCGGCGTCGAACAACTCCTTGAACTCGGCGAGGTGGGCCGGTTCTACTTCGCAGATGATTCGACCAACAGATTCGCTGAACAGCGCTGTGGTGATGTCGTCGTCGATCGCGGCGATATCGACCTCGAGCCCGAGCCTGCCAGCGATCGACATTTCGGCGAGCGCGACCGCAAGGCCACCTTCGCTGCAGTCGTGCGCCGACGCGATCAGACCGTGCTGGATGGCTTCGTGGACTGCCCAGTATCGATTGGCTGCCCCCGCATCTGGAGCCGGCACGGCGCTCGGCGTCTCGTCGCCGAGGACCTTTGCGAGATGACTCCCTCCGAACTCGGCGACCGTACGACCGAGCACGACCAACACGTTGCCAGCCTGCTTCAGGTCTGGTGTGACGACGTTCGCGACATCCGCGACCGCAGCGACGGCGGTGATTACGAGCGTCGGCGGGATCGCATGGCGGCTGCCATCGGCCGTGAGGTATTCGTTGTTCAGCGAGTCCTTGCCGGAGACGAACGGTGCCTTGTAGAAATGGGCAGCGTCGCAGCAACCTCGAACTGCCGCGACAAGTTCACCGAATGTCGTTGCGCGGGTCGGGTTGCCCCACGAGAAGTTGTCCATCAGGGCAACCGCCGTTGGACGGCCACCAGCAACCACAGCGTTTCGGATCGCCTCGTCGACCACGGCCCACGCCATCCGTTCCGGGTCGAGTAAGCCGTACCACGGATTGACGCCAATGCCGATCGCGATGCCGTCGGTGTCGAGCGGTTCGGCGAGCACCACGCCATCGGACGGTCCGTCGTGATGGACTCCGGTGAGGGGGCGGATGACCGTGGAGCCGAGAATCTCGTGGTCGTAGCGGCGGATGATGTCGGCCTTGCTGGCGATATTGGGGTGCGCCAGCAGCGCCAGCAGTGCAGTAGCGGGATCCGTGCAGCGCAACGCGACACGCATTCTGAACGGCTGGGGCAGCGTTGCTTGCAGTTGGCGCCTCGGCCGCCCATCATGCAGGAACGATGTGTCGAGTTCGATGATCGGCGTGCCGTCGTAGCGCACGATCAATCGGCTGTCGCCGGTAAATGATCCGACATCGCTGAGTTCGACACCGTGGAGATCGGCGAGATCCTGTAACGCTTCCATCTGATCGGGAGTAACGGCAACGACCATTCGCTCCTGAGCCTCGCTGAGCCAGATCTCCCACGGTGCGAGTCCCGAGTATTTCAGGGGAACCTTGGTCAGTTCGACGTCGGCGCCGACGCCGTCGGCGAGTTCGCCGATCGCCGACGACAACCCTCCGGCGCCGCAATCGGTGATGGCGGTGTAGAGGTTCCATCCGTCCACGAGCAGGTCGCTGACAAGCTTCTCGATGATCGGGTCGCCGATCTGGACGCTGGCACCGGCGACATCGCCCGTGGTGGCATCCATTTCCATCGACGAAAAGGTGGCGCCGCGGATTCCGTCACGCCCGGTGCGGCCGCCGAAAACAACGACCCTGTCACCCGGATGTGGTCCGGTGAGTGGCGGCCGACCGGCCGGCGCAACCCCGATGCAGCCAGCGAAGACCAACGGATTCGAGATATAGGCGGGGTCGTACAGCACGCCGCCAGCCACCGTTGGCAAGCCGATCTTGTTGCCGTAGTCAGCCACGCCAGCGACGACGCCGTCGATGATTCGAGCCGGATGCAGAACGCCATCGGGGACCTCGTGCTGGGGCGTATCAGACGGGCCGAAGCACAAGATGTTCGTGCACGCAATCGCTCGGTGATGAGCGCCGATGATGTCGCGGATCACTCCGCCGACGCCGGTGTTCGCACCGCCGAACGGCTCGATCGCCGACGGATGATTGTGGGTCTCGCACTTCAGCGCATACGTGCGGTCGGGAGTGAATTGGACGATGCCAGCGTTGCCGTCGAACGCGGAGACGACGAACGGGGCATCGATCTCGGTGGTGCAACGGCGGAGCTGAGCGAGCAGTGGTTCGATCGTGAGCGGCGTACCGTCGGCGTCGACTGCGATCACTTCGGCCCGAAAGCTCTTGTGAGCACAGTGTTCGCTCCATGTTTGGGCAAGCGTCTCCAGTTCGGCGTCGGTGGGTGGCCGACCGACGCTGGCGAAGTGATTGCGGATGACCTGCAGTTCGGCGAGATCCAGAGCCAGGCCACGGTCCTTGCCGATTGCGATCATCGCCTCGTCGTCATCGGGGAGTTCCACCAGTTCAGTTGCGGTGATCGCAGTTTCGCGAGCAGCGAAACCCGGCTCGACCGTCTGTCCGGTGCTCCAGCGTTCGATGACTGGGTTCGCCCATCGCCGCCGGATGTCTGCATCATCCGAGGCCTGAGCGACTCTTGGGTCGAGCGTCAGCAGCCGACCGACCGATGCATCGCGTACCGTGATGCCAAGCAGGCCAGCCGCATGGATCACTTGGGCGGCCGCCGTGTCGGTGACGCCAGGAATCAAACCGATATCCAACTCGTCGGGGCCGACGGCTTCG